>CAXRFJ010000027.1:0-2660 GCA_964229475.1 Rubrivirga sp. | reverse complement strand
CGGCGAGGGCGACCCCGCGGGCCGCGGCGGCCGGCTCGACGTGACGGGCGCCAACCCGTTCGCCGGGCGGACCGGGCTCGTCTTGACCGCGCCCGCCTCGGGCCGCGTCTCGGTCGCGGCCTTCGACGTGACGGGCCGCCGCGTGGCCGGGCTGGTCGAGCGCGCGGTCGCCGCGGGCGAGCACCACGTCGAGGCCGCGCTCGACCTGCCGGCCGGCGTCTACGTCGTCCGCCTCCGCGCCGGGGCCACCGCGCGGACGCTGCCGCTGACGGTGGTCCGGTAGCGAGGCGAGCTCCCCGCGGCGCGACCCCTCATGCCAGGGTCGAGGGCGCCGGGCCGCGGGGCGGGAGCGGGAGGGCGGGCGCCCAGCGCGTCCGCCTCCCCTCCCTTCGGGGCCGTCCGGAGACCCGGGAGCGCTTTCGGAGTACCATGCCGCTCCCTCTTCCCCGCGCCCGATGAAGATCCCCTCGCTCGTCCTCCGCCAGCTCTACACCAACGGGAGCCTCACGCCCACGGACGAGGGCCTCGCCTTCAGCCTCAAGAACCGGCTCACCGACGCCAAGCTGACCGGGCTCCAGAGCGTGACGATCGACGGGACGGAGGTCTCGGCCCGCGACCTCACGCTGTCGCTCGACGACGGCACGACGCTGCCCGCCTCGGCGGTCTCGTCGTCGAACCCGGTCGCGTTCCCGCTGCGGAAGGTGGTCACGGTGAACGTGCCCGGCGTGACGCCGAGCGAGGGCGTCCACGAGCTCCGCCTCCGGTTCGCCATTGAGGGGATGGGCGACCTCTCGTTCAAGGTCAAGGACTCGGTCCAGGCCGAGCGCCCGAACCGCGTCACGGTCCCGCGCGACGCCCAGGACGACTACGCCGAGGCCGCCATCCGCGCGCGCCAGCGGTTCGTCGAGGAGTACACCGGCCAGACGCTCGAGCACGTCCCGTCGTACTCGTTCGACCCGCACGTCGCGGCCGGCAACGTCGAGAGCTTCATCGGCGTGGCCCAGGTCCCGATCGGCGTGGCCGGGCCGCTGAAGGTGAACGGCGAGCACGCCCAGGGCGAGTTCCTCGTCCCCCTGGCGACGGCCGAGGGCACGCTCGTGGCGAGCTACAACCGCGGGATGAAGGTCCTGAACCTCTCGGGCGGCGTGACCTGCACCGTCAGCGACGACGCGATGCAGCGGGCGCCCGTCTTCATCTTCGAGAACGCCCGCGACGCCCGCGACTTCCGGACGTGGCTCGACGAGCACTTCGACGAGATCGCGGCCCAGGCCGAGGCCACGACGTCCGTCGGCAAGCTCCAGTACATCGACACGTACCTCTCGAACCACTTCGCCTTCTGCCGCTTCAACTTCTCGACGGGCGACGCGGCCGGGCAGAACATGGTCGGGCGGGCCACCTTCGCCGCGTGCTCCTGGATCCTGGAGCGGAACGACACCATCCGGCGGTTCTTCCTCGAGTCGAACTTCGCGACCGACAAGAAGGCCTCGATGGTCAACATCATGAAGACGCGCGGCAAGCGGGTCACGGCCGAGTGCGTGATCCCGGGCGACGTGCTCCGCGAGGTCATGCGCGTCGAGCCGAAGGGCCTGGCCTACCACTGGGGCGTCGCGGCCGGCGTCGGCTCCGTCCTGTCGGGCGCCAACAACAACGGCCTCCACTCGCCCAACGGCATCACGGCCATGTTCATCGCGACCGGCCAGGACGTCGCGAACGTCTCCGAGTCCTCGGCCGCCGTGCTCTACGCCGAGCACCTCCCCGAGGACGACGCCCTCCTCCTCTCGATCACGATCCCGTCGCTCATCGTGGCGACGTACGGCGGCGGGACCGGGCTCGCCACGCAACGCGAGTGCCTGGAGATGCTCGGGTGCTACGGCCGCGACAAGGTCCGCAAGCTGGCCGAGATCATCGCCGGCGTGGTGCTGGCGGGCGAGATCAGCCTCGCGAGCGCCATCTCGGCCAACGACTGGGTGTCCTCGCACGAGAAGTACGGGCGCAACCGCTAGGTCGCGACCGTCCGGTGGGCCCGCCCCGGCGCCGAGGCGAGCGCCCCGGGGAGGCCGCCCGGGCCCGGCCGCCTCCCAAACTCTTGCGATGCCGCGCCGGCCCGGGCGGGCGGACCCTGCGGGGACCCTCCGCCCCGCCCATGCGCCCGCTCGCCCTCCTCGCCCTGTCCCTCGGCCTCGCCGCCTGCTCCGGCAGCCGGGTCCCCGCCGACCCGTCGGTCGCCCCGGCCGGCATCTACGACACCACGTTCGGCCGCCTCGCGCTGACGGCCCCACGCGCCGACGGCGCCGTCGAGGGCCTCTACGCGCTCGACGACGGGCGCGTGGCCGGGACCTACGCCGACGGCGTCTTCGTGGGCGAGTGGGTCGAGACCGGGACGTCCGGCGAGTGCCCGCCGGACGAGTTCGGGCAGACGTTCTACGGCCCGTTCACCTTCCGCTTTTCCGAGGACCGCGGCTCGTTCGAGGGCACGTGGGGGCGGTGCGACGGCGGCGAGGAGGCCGAGGCGTGGTCGGGCCAGTACCGAGGCCCGCTCCCGGGCGGCGCCCTCTACTTCGACGCCACGCCCGGCGTCCCGCCGATGGCGGTCCCCCCCGGCGCCGCCCCGCCGCCCCGCCGGCCCGCGCCGCGCGCTCCGGCGGCCGGCCGCGCCGGCC
>CAXRFJ010000026.1:0-3275 GCA_964229475.1 Rubrivirga sp. | reverse complement strand
GGCCGCATCGGGGCGAGGTCGGCCACGGCGGTCTCGGCGAACAGCTCGGCCGGCTGGAGCGCCGAGGCGTAGAGGAGCGCGGCGTGGAGGCCCGCGGCAGAGCGCCGTCGGAGGTCGGCGAGGGGGAGCCGGGCCGCGAGGGCCTCGAACGCGTCGGCGTTGGCCTCGTAGCCGAGCGCGCGGAACATCCGCCGGACGAGCAGGCGGTCGAGGTCGGGCCGTCGGCCGTACTCGCGGCCGAGGGCGCGAGCCCGCCGCCGCAGCCGCTCCGTCCCCAGGTGGCGGACCCACGCCCGGGCGAGCGTGGCGTCGACCTCCCCCCACCGGCTCCCGCACCGCGGGGACGCCGCGGGCTCGACGTGGAACGCGCGGAGGAGCGCGCGCAGCGACCGGTCGAGGTGGGGGAGGAGGACGAGCTCCGGGAGCGCGGAGCCGTCGGACCGCCGGAGCGTGCCGGTCCGGCGGTCGGCGGCGAGCACCACGTGGAGGACGACGCGGTCGTAGGCCGGGTCGCGGTGGTGGCCGTGCGCGTCCCACGCCGCGCTGGTCGCGTGGATCTCGACGTCGCCCGCCCAGAGGACGCCGTCGATCTCGACGCGGGCGTCGCGGACGTCGGGCCCGGAGTCGCCGTTGAGGCGGCCGCGCCGGACGACCTCGACGGGCTGGCCGTCGGTCGTGCGGAGGCGGCGGGCGTCGAAGAGGCCGCGGACCCAGGCGTCCTGGATCGCGGCCTCGGGCACCCGGGCCACGCGGTCGGGCGGTTCGGCGACGAGCGGCTCCGCGACGAGCGGGCCGGGGATCGGGGGGGTGGTCATGGCGGGGCGGGGGGCCAGGGATCCCCCTAGACCACGGCGCCCGCCCGATCTAACCGCTAGCCGTCGTCTTCGTCGTCCGGGAGCCCCTGCGCCATGTCCTGATCCACGAGCCAGACCAGGTCGCCCTCGATGCGGACGCGGGCGACGGGCGGCCCGTCGGCGTCGCCGTCGTAGGCGTCGAGGACCTCGGAGAACGCGTCGCGCTTGCCCGCCCCGGCCGCGGCCAGCAGGCACAGCCCGGCCCGGCCGAGCGTCGGGAACGTGAGCGTGAGCCGCTGGCGGACGGCGGCGGACGGCGGCGCGAGCCCCGGCGTCACGCGGCGGTCGGTCACGCCGAGCGCGTCGGTCCCGGGGAAGAGCGACGCCGTGTGCCCGTCGTCGCCCATGCCGAGGTGGAGGACGTCGAACCACAGGTCGTCGCCGAAAAACTGCTCGAGGGCCTGCTCGTAGACCGCGGCGCCCTCCTCCGGCGGGCACTCGCCGGGCATCCGGTGGACGTTGGTCTCGGGCACGCCGGCCGGGCCGAGCAGCGTCCGCGCGGCCATCGCGTGGTTGCTCTCCTCGTGGTCGGGCGGGACGCACCGCTCGTCGCCCCAGAACACGTGGACGCGGGCCCAGTCGATGCCCTCGGCCTCGGCGAGCCGACGGTAGGCCGGCACGGGCGTCGAGCCGCCCGTGAGGCAGAGCGTGACGCGGTTCTTCTCGTCGAGCGCGGCGCGGAGCGCCGTCGCCGTGCGGTCCGCCAGCGCCTCGGCGACGGCTTGCTTGGTGGGGAGGACGACGATCTCTGCGTTCATCGGAAGGGAGGGCATGGAGAGGGGCTCGGGGGGCGCCCGGTCCGCCGCGAGGCGGCCGCCGCCGGCGTCGCCGAGGCAAGGGGGGCTAGCACTCGGGGACGGCCTCGCCGACCTCTTCGGGCGGCGGGGCCTCGATGAGCCGGCGCGCCGCCTCGGGCCCCCAGCCACCCGACTCGTAGGGGTGGACCTCGACGTCCGGGTTGTCGAGGACCGTGTGGTAGATCCGCCACGCCTCCTCGGCTTCCTCGGCGTGGACGAACAGGGTCGGGTCGCCCTCGGCGACGTCGCGCAGGAGCGTCTCGTAGGCGTCCGGGAAGGGGCCGAAGGTGTCCTCGTAGCGGAACGAGAGCTCGCGCGTCGAGACGCCGAAGCCTTCGCCCGGCGTCTTGACGTCGAACGACAGCGTGAACCCCTCGTTCGGCTGGAGGCGGAGGCGGAGCGTGTTCCGCTCCGGGTCGCAGCCGCCGGACGACTGGAAGAGCGTGATCGGCGGCCGCCGGAACACGACGGCGATCTCGGTCAGCCGCTCGGCCATCCGCTTGCCGGTGCGGAGGACGAACGGGACGCCCTGCCAGCGCCAGTTGTCGAGGTGGAGCCGGACCGCGGCGAACGTATCGGTGCGGGAGTCGGGCGGGACGCCCTCGTGGTCGCGGTAGCCCTCGTCGTGCCCGGCGCCGGGGCCGTACTGGCCGAGGACCGTCTCGTTGGAGCGGGCCGTCCGCGTCGAGCGGAGCACCTTGATCTTCTCGCGGCGGATGCCCTCGGCGTCGAGGCGGGCCGGCGGCTCCATCGCCGTTAGCGAGAACAGCTGCGTGAGGTGGTTCTGGATCATGTCCCGCATCGTCCCGACGCCGTCGAAGTAGCCGGCCCGGCCGGCGGCGTCGTTCGTCTCGGCGACCGTGATCTCGACCCGCTCCACGTCGCGCCGGCTCCAGGCCGACTCGAAGAACGCGTTGGCGAACCGGAAGACGAGCAGGTTCTGGACCGTCTCCTTGCCGAGGAAGTGGTCGATCCGGTAGACCGCGTCCTCGGGAAAGTGCTCGTGGACGATCCGGTTGAGCTCGCGGGCGCTCGCGAGGTCGTTCCCGAACGGCTTCTCGATCACGAGGCGGACCCACGGGGCGTCGTCCGGCACGTGCTCGCCGAGCACGCCGCGGGCCTCCTCGTACTCGCCGAGCGCCGTGATCGTGCCGGGAAACGTCGACGGCGGGAGGGCGAGGTAGTAGACGCGGTTGCCCTCGAGCCCGCGCTCGGCCTCCAGCGCCTCGGCCGTCTCGAAGACCGGGCCGAGCTGGTCGTAGGCTTCGACGCGCGCGAAGCGGAGGGCGCCCTCGGCCCACGCGCGGGCCGCGTCCTCCTCGACGTCGGCCTCGACGAGGGCCTCGACGGCCTTGGCCTGGAGCGTCGCGTCGTCCCAGTCCGACCGCCCGACGCCGATGACGGCGGGCGGCGGGGCGCCGTCGCGCTGCGAGACGCGGTAGAGCGCGGGGAACAGCTTGAGCGCGGCCAGGTCGCCGGTGGCGCCGAAAAGGACGAAGACGTGCGGGTCCATCGAGCGGGTCGGGGAGCGTGTCCGGGTGAATGACGGAGCCCCGCCGCGGGTTCGCCGCGGCGGGGCTCGTTCTCGCTCGGCCCGTCCGCCGCGGCCCGTCTCCCGAGGCGG
>CAXRFJ010000025.1:0-2518 GCA_964229475.1 Rubrivirga sp. | reverse complement strand
GACTCGTACGGGGCCGAGACGCCCGTGAGGTTGTCGATCTCGCCCCGCTCGGCCTTCGCGTAGATCCCCTTGGGGTCGCGGGCCTTCGCCGTCTCCACGTCGACGTCGACGAACACCTCGAAAAAGCGGCCGTCGGGGACGAGGCTCCGGACGCGGTCGCGGTCGGCGGCGTACGGCGACACGAACGTGCAGAGCGTGACGGCGCCGGACTCGAAGAAGAGCCGGGCCACCTCGCCCACGCGGCGGTTGTTCTCGCGGCGGTCGGCCGGGCTGAACCCGAGGTCGCCCGAGAGCCCGTGGCGGACCTGGTCGCCGTCGAGCAGCATCGTCTTGACGCCGGCGTCGAAGAGCCGGCGCTCGACCTCGCGGGCGACCGTCGTCTTGCCCGAGCCCGAGAGGCCGGTGAACCAGAGGACAGCGGCGCGGTGGTCCTGCCTCGCCTCCCGCTCGTCGCGCGGGATGTTGAGGCCCTCCCAGACCACGTTCGGCGAGACCTGGCGCTCCTCGAAGGCCGCCGCGGCGTCGGCCGAGCGCTCGAGGCGGGCGGCCCGGTCGGCGACCTCCTCCGGGCTCTGGGCCTCGCCCCGGATCATGCCCGCGGCGACGGTCGCGTTCGAGTACGGGTCGATGAGGATGAACGCGCCCGTCGGCTTCGACTGGCGGTAGGGGTCGAAGAAGAGCGGGGCCGCCGTCGTCACGCGGACGCGGCCGATGTCGTTGAGGCCGAGCGTGTCGGCGTCCTCGCGGTGGAGCGTGTCGACGTCGACGCGGTAGACGATCTCGTCGACGAAGGCCTTGACCTCGCGCGTGGTGTGCCGCAGGAGGTAGTGCCGGTTCGGCTGGAGCTCCTCCTCGGCCATCCAGCACATCATGGCCTCAATGCCGGTGCCCACCTCGGGGAGGTTGCCGGCGCGGACGAGCATGTCGCCGCGGCTCACGTCGATCTCGTCCTCCAGCGTCAGCACGACGGCCTCGCCGGCCGCGGCCTCGTCGAGGTCGCCGTCGAGCGTCGTGATCGACTTGACGACGGACCGCGTGCCGGCCGGGAGCGCCAGGACCTCCTCGCCGGGGCGGATGGCGCCGGACGCGATCGTCCCCGCGAACCCGCGGAACGTCTGGTCGGGCCGGATGACCGTCTGCACCGGGAACCGGAAGTCGCGGAGGTTCCGGTCGCCGGCCACGTTGACGTGCTCGAGGTGGTGGAGCAGCGTCGAGCCGCCGTACCAGTCCATGTTCGGGCTCCGGTCGACGACGTTGTCGCCCTTGAGCGCCGAGACCGGGATGAAGTCGACGTCGCGGAGGTCGAGCTTGGCCGCGAAGGCCGAGAACTCGTCGACGATCCGGTCATACGTCGCCCGGGAGTAGTCGACGAGGTCCATCTTGTTGATGGCGACGACGACGTGCGGGATGCCGAGGAGCGCTGCGATAAAGGCGTGCCGCTTCGACTGCGTCTGGACGCCCCGCTTGGCGTCGACCAAGATCACGGCGAGGTCGGCCGTGCTGGCCCCCGTGACCATGTTCCGGGTGTACTGGACGTGGCCCGGCGTGTCGGCGATGATGAACTTCCGCCGCGGCGTCGCGAAGTACCGGTACGCCACGTCGATCGTGATCCCCTGCTCGCGCTCGGCCCGGAGCCCGTCGGTCAGGAGGGCGAGGTTCGGGACGCCGTCCTCGTCCATCCCCCGGTCGCGCGAGGCCTGCTCGACGGCCTCCATCTGGTCCTCGAAGATCGACTTCGAGTCGTAGAGGAGCCGGCCGATCAGCGTGCTCTTCCCGTCGTCGACGCTCCCGGCCGTCGTGAACCGGAGGAGGTCCATGTCGAGGTAGCCGTCACCGGGGGCCTCGGGGCCGGCGTCGTCGAGGCGGGCGGGGTCGGTGCCGTTCGTCTGCATCGGGTTCAGAGTTCAGAGTTGGGAGGTCAGAGTTGGCAGCACGGAGCACCGAGGCCATTCGGAACCAACTCCGAACCCCGGACTCCGAACCCCGAACTCTAGAAGTAGCCCTGCTTCTTGCGGTCCTCCATGGCCGCCTCGGACCGCTTGTCGTCGTGGCGCCCGCCCCGCTCGGTCTGCCGGGCCGCGGCGACCTCCCGGATGATCTCGGGGAGCGTCGAGGCCGTGCTCATGACGGCCCCCGTGCACGTGGCGTCGCCGATCGTCCGGAACCGGACGGTCTCGACCGTCACCGTCTCGTGCCCCTGCGGGACCACGAAGTCGGTCACGGCGAGGAGCGTCCCCCGCCGGTCGAACACCTCGCGCTCGTGGGCGAAGTAGAGGCCCGGGATCTCGACGCCCTCCAGCGCGATGTACTGCCACACGTCCATCTCCGTCCAGTTCGAGAGCGGGAACACCCGGAAGCTCTCGCCGACGTGCTTGTGGCCGTTGTAGAGGTCCCAGAGCTCGGGCCGCTGGTTCTTCGGGTCCCACTGGCCGAACCGGTCGCGGGCCGAGAAGAACCGCTCCTTCGCCCGGGCCTTCTCCTCGTCGCGGCGCCCCCCGCCGACCGCGGCGTCGAACCG
>CAXRFJ010000024.1:0-3283 GCA_964229475.1 Rubrivirga sp. | reverse complement strand
TTGAACGTGCCCCAGTGGACCGGGACGAGGAGCCCGCCCCGGGCGTCCTCGACGGCCCGGACCGCCTGCTCCGGCCCCATGTGGACGTCGGCCCAGCCCGCGTTGTACGCGCCGACCTCGGCCAGCGTCGCGTCGAACGGGCCCAGCCGCTCGCCGACCTCGGCGAAGTGGGGGCCGAAGCCGCCGTCGCCGGTCGCGTAGAGCCGGGCCTCGTCGGTGAGGACGGCCCAGCCGGACCAGAGCGTCCGGTTCCGGTCGTCCAGGAAGCGGCCCGAGAAGTGGCGGGCCGGCGTGCACACGAGGCGGACGCCCGCGACCTCGGCCTCGTCCCACCAGTCGCACTCGGTGATCCGCTCCGCCGGGACGCCCCACGTCTCCAGGTGCGCGCCGACGCCGAGCGGGCAGACCCACCGCGGCACGCGCGCCGCCAACTCGCGGACCGTCGCGTGGTCGAGGTGGTCGTAGTGGTCGTGCGTGAGGACCACGGCGTCGAGGTCGGGGACCTCCGCGAGCGGCAGCGGCGGGTCGAAAAAGCGGGCGACGCCGAAGAGCGGCCCCGGCGACGCGTTCCGGCTGAACACGGGGTCGATGAGGAGCCGCCGGCCGGCGATCTCGACGAGCGTCGTCCCGTGGCCCAGCCACGTCAGGCGGAGCCGCTGCGGCGCGTCGAAGTCGGCGCGGGCGCGGGCGACGGTGGGGACCGGCGCGTCGGGCGTGCGGAGGTCGGTGCCGCCGAACAGCCACTCCCAGATGGTCCCGGGCGAGCCCATCGACCGCATCGGGAGGGCGTTGCGGAACGCGCCGCCGGCCCACTGGGGCGACCGGCGCATCCGGTCGAGGCGGTCGCCCTCGGGCGCGGCGCCGAACGTCGGGTGGCGGAGGGCGGCGACGAGGCCGGCGGCGGCGCCGGCGGCGAGGCCGCCGGCCACGAGCTTGCGGGACAGGGGCATCGGTTACTTCAGCTGGGACGTGAGGAGCGCGTCGAAGGCGCGGTCGGGGAGGAGCGCGCGGGCCGTGAGGAGCGTCCGCGCGTGGGCGCCCGCGACGTAGCGCGTCTTGGGCCGGTCGGCCTCGACGGCCTCCACGATCACGTCGGCGATGACGGACGGCGGGGAGCCCTCCGAGGCGGTGAACAGGCGGGCCATCCTGGCCGTGAGGTCGGCGTAGGGGCCGTCGTCGGACGAGCCCTCCATGTGGTCGACGGCGATGCCGCTCCACTCGGTCGCGATCGAGCCCGGCTCGACGATGGCGACGTCGACGCCGTGCGGCGCCAGCTCGAGGCGGAGGCTGTCGGAGAACCCCTCGAGCGCGTGCTTCGTGGCGTGGTACCAGGCGCCGAGCGGGAAGGCGAACTTGCCGCCCATCGACGACACGTTGACGATGGTGCCGGACGCCCGGGCGCGCATCGACGGGAGCACGAGCTGCACCATCCGCGCGAGGCCGAACAGGTTGACCTCGAACTGGCGGCGGGCCTCGTCGATCGGCACGTCCTCGACGGCGCCGTAGGACCCGTACCCGGCGTTGTTGACGAGCGCGTCGACCCGGCCCTCAGCGTCGAGGACGGTCTGGACGGCGGCCTCCATCGAGGCGTCGTCGGTGACGTCGAGCGCGAGGGCGTGGCCGCCACGGGCGCCGAGGTGGGCCATCCGCTCGACGCGGCGGGCGGCGCCGTAGACCGTGTGGCCCCGCGCGAGGAGGGCCTCGGCCGCCGCCAGCCCGATGCCCGACGACGCGCCGGTGACGAGGACGACCTGCTTGGACTCGGGCATGGGGAGGAGGGGAGGGGGGGCGGCTCTCTACCCGACGTCGGGCTCGATGTTTCAATGATTGAACCATCCGATTGTGAAACCACCGTGCGCCCCGGCGGTACCTTCCGGCCCGCCTCGACGCGCCCGTGCCCGACCCCCGCCCCGACCAAGTCCACGCCTTCGCGGCGTCGCTCCGCACGCTGAGCGTCCTGTTCGCGCGCGTGGCCGCCGAGCAGTCGGCCGCGCACGGGACGTTCGGGAAGCAGGAGCTCCGCGCGCTCGACGTGCTGGGGGTCCGCGGGCCGAGCCGGATGGGCGAGCTGGCGGGCCACCTCGGCGTGGGCCAGAGCGCCGTGACGCCGCTCGTTGACCGGCTCGAGGCGGCCGGGACGGTCCGCCGCCGGCAGAGCGAGGCCGACCGCCGCGTGTGGCTCGTCGAGCTGACGGCGGAGGGCGAGGCCGTCTTCCAGGCCGAGAGCGCGGCCTACGAGCGCGTCGCCGCCGCCATGCTCGACCCGCTCGCCGAGGCCGACCGGGAGACGCTGCTCGCCCTGCTGGGGCGCGTCGGCGAGGCCGTCGGTCCGTAGCCGAGTGTGGGATCGAGCGGGGACGGGCGTCCAGCATGCTGGACGGATCGGGGCCTTCCGCCCTGGTTTCGTGGCGTTTGAGGCGTCGGCATGACCGTTGTGTCACGGGAGTGTGACCTCGCCCGCTGTTGTCGCGGCTCCCCTCGTGCGCCCCACCCAGCGCGACTGCGACCCCACCACTCCCTCCCAGTCATGACCCGACAGATTCTCTCGATGGCCGCGCTCGCCGGCCTCGTCGTGCTGACCGGCTGCGCCAGCTACGGCCCGTACGGCGGCTACGGCGGGTACGGCGGCTCCGGCGATTACCGACGCGCCCCCGACTACAACGACCGCTACGGCCGGACCTCCGACTACCGCCGGAACGTCGAGCGCGACGCGCGCCATTACGTCGACGAGCTCGACCGCTACCTCCGGATCTCGAACCGCGAGGAGCGGGCGATCCGCGACCTCCTCGTCCACCGGACCTACGACCTCCTCGACCGGACGTCCTACGGCCGCCAGGGCGGCGTCTACCCGTTCCCGCGCCACGCCGGCCGCGCCCGCAGCTGGTGGGCCCAGGTCGACCGCGACATCGAGCGGATCCTCGACCGGCGCTACCACGAGCCGTACCGCTACTACAACCGCTACGGCGGCCAGCGCTACACCGAGTACTACCGTTACCGCCGCTACGACGACCGCCGCGGCTGGTACGACACGCGCCGCGACACCCGCTACGACCGCCGGGACGATCGCCGCGACGACCGGTACGACCGGCGCGACGACCGCCGCGACGACGCGCGCCGCGCCCGCCAGCAGGCCGAGCGCCGGGCCGAGGAGCGCCGGGCTCAGGAGCGCCGCGAGCAGCAGCGCCGGGCCGAGCGCCGCGCCGAGGAGCGCCGGGAGCAGCAGCGGCGGGAGGCCCGCCAGCGCGCCGAGCGCGACCGCCAGCGGGCCGAGCAGCGTCGGGAG
>CAXRFJ010000023.1:0-2882 GCA_964229475.1 Rubrivirga sp. | reverse complement strand
TCCTCGAACTCGAATTTCTTGTAGGCAGCGTCGTAGGACGAGGCGGCGGGCGGCTCGTAGGCCACCTCATGCTCCACCTCGCCGAGGTCGGCGAAAGGCGAGAGGTCGGCGATCTCGAAGTCGGCCGCGCCGACCTCGGGGCGCGGGACGTGGACGAGCGCCTCGGTGGTCGCGGCCCGCCCGTCGCCGCCCCGCAGCTGGCCGACCTCGGCGCGGACGGCGCGGAGCTCGGCCCGGATCTCGAGGAGCACGCGGTACAGCACGTCGCGCTCGCTGACCGAGTCGCCGGCGCCGGGCCGCGAGGCCAGCGTCAGCCCGGCGCTCGCCGAGACGCCGCGCAGGAGCGGGCGGACGGCGTCGACGGTCAGCGGGTTCTGGCGGACCATCACGGTCGCCTGCTCGGCCACGTTGCGGAGCTCGCGGACGTTGCCGGGCCAGTTGTAGCGCCGGAGGAGGTCGGCGGCGGGGGGCGCCAGCCGGAGGAACGGGGCCTCGTACTGCCGCGCGAACCGGGCCAGGAACGCCTCGAAGAGTGGGACGATGTCCTCGCGCCGCTGCCGCAGCGACGGGACCTTGAGCACGACCGTGCTCAGCCGGTAGTACAGGTCCTCCCGGAAGCGCCCCGCGGCGACCTCCTCGCCGAGGTCCTTGTTGGTCGCCGCGATCACGCGGGCGTCGGACGTCAACGTGGCCGTCCCGCCGACGCGGCTGAACTGGCCGGTCTCGAGCACGCGGAGCAGGCGGACCTGCGCCTGGAGCGGCATCTCGCCGATCTCGTCGAGGAAGAGCGTCCCGCCGTCGGCCTCCTCGAAGTAGCCCGTCCGGCGGTCGGTCGCGCCCGTGTACGCCCCCTTCTCGGCCCCGAACAGCTCGCTCTCGATGAGCCCCTCCGGGATCGCCCCGCAGTTGACCACGACGAGCCGCTTGTGCCGCCGCTTCGAGAGCCCGTGGATGGCCGTCGCGATGAGCTCCTTGCCGACGCCGCTCTCGCCCTCCAGCAGCACGGTGATGTCCGGCGGCGCCACCTGGCGGACGCGCTCCAGCACGCGCCGCAGCGCGGGGCTGTCGCCGAGGATGCCGAACCGTTCCTGGAGGGCCTGCCGATCCATGCGTGGGACGAGTGGGAGGGGACGAAAGCTAGAAGCGGCCCGTGCGGGAGACGCCTGAGCCCGGCCTCCCCTTACCCCCGACGCCGCCCGGCGATCCGGCCCGCCCGTCATTCTGTCACGGGCCCCGCCGGCCGGCCGAGGCGGAGGGACCCGGAACGGCCTGCCCCGCGCCCGACCGGCGCCGTACCCTCTCCGGATGCGACGCCTCGTCCTCCTCGTCGGCCTCCTCGCCCTCGGCGCCCGCGCGCAACCGCAGGTGCCCGAGACCGCGTTCACGCTCGACGACCGCGCCTTCGCGGCCGAGGGCATCGCGCTCCTCCCCGACGCGTCGCTGGTGGTCGGCTCCGTCCACCTCGGCACGATCGTGCGCGTGGACGGCGACGGCCGGGCGACGCCGGTCGCCGAGGCGCCCGGCCGGTGGAGCGTGCTCGGGATGACGGTCGACCCGGGGCGCCGGTCGCTGTGGGCGGCGACGACGGCCTGGCCGCAGGCCCGCGACGCCGACCCGGCGGCGCACGGGCGGACGGCGCTCGTCCGGTTCGACCTCGACACAGGCGCGGTCCAGGAACGGGTCGAAACGGCGGGCGCGCTCGGCGACGTCGCGGTCGGGCCCGACGGCACGGTCTACGCGACCGACGGGCTGGCCGGGACGGTCCACGTGCTCGACCGCGACTCGCTGCGGACGCTCGTCCCGCGCGGCGTCCTCCACTCGCCGCAGGGCCTCGCGTTCGGCCGCGACCCGGGCCGGCTGTTCGCGCTCGACTACCGCTACGGCCTCGTGGCGGTCGACGTGCGGACGGGAGCGGTCACGCTCGTCCCCCACGTGCCCGGCGCCGAGGACCGCGGTGCCGACGGCCTCGCCTACGCCGACGGGACGCTCTACGCCGTCCAGAACGGGATCGCCCCGCACCGCGTCCTCCGCTGGCGGCTGTCGCCCGACGAGTCCCGCGTGGTCGGGGCCGGCGTGGTCGGGGCCGACGTGCTCGCGAGTGCCGAGGGCGACGACCGGTTCGACGAGCCGACCCTGGCGGCCGTCGCCGGGCCGTGGCTCTACGTCGTCGCCGCCAGCGGATGGGCCCATTTCGCCGACGACGGGGCGCTCGACGTGGAGGCCGCGCCCCTCCCGACCGTCCTCCGCGTCCGCCGCTGAGCCCATGCTCCTCGAAGTCGCCGCCTTCGATCCCGCCTCCGCGCTCGATGCCGCCCGCGCCGGGGCCGGCCGGGTCGAGCTCTGCCGCGCGCCCGAGGCCGGCGGGCTCACGCCGCCGCTCGACTGGGTCCGCACCGTCACGGAGGCGGTCGAGGTGCCGGTGATGGGGATGGTCCGCCCGCACGCGGACGGGTGGACGTTCACGGCAGAGGAGCACGCCGCGATGCGTGAGGCGGCCCGGCGTGTGATCGAGGCCGGCGCGACCGGCGTCGTCTGGGGCGCGCTCCGGGCGGACGGGACGGTCGACGCGCCCGCGCTCCGGGCGCTCGTGGACGCCGTGGCGCCGCACCCCGTCGCGGTCCATCGCGCCTTCGACGCGGCCCGCGATCTGGACGAGGCGCTCGACGCGATCACCGAGGCCGGCGCCGCGCGCGTCCTCACCGGCGGCGGCCACGGCCGCGCCATCGACCACGCCGACCGGCTGGCGGCGCTCGTCCGCCGCGCGGGCGACGCCGTCGCGGTGATGCCCGGCGGGGGCGTCCGCGCCGGGCACGTGGCCGAACTCGTCCGGCAGACCGGCGCGCGCGAGGTCCACAGCGGGGCGTCGGCGCCCGGCTCCGTCC
>CAXRFJ010000022.1:0-2416 GCA_964229475.1 Rubrivirga sp. | reverse complement strand
TAGATGAAGACGATCTGCGTGCCGTCGCCGTCGGCGAGGCCGTACATGTCGCCGACGGTGATGACGCCGGCGAGGTCGTCGATGAGCTCGGCCTCGTCGATCTTGAACATCTCGGCGGCCAGCTTGCAGGCGTAGATCTCGCCGCCGCCGGCCACGATCATCTCCATGAACTCGGAGACGGGCGGGATGTCGAGCTTGTCCATCTCCTTCCGCATCATCACCGAGGCGAGCGTCTCGAAGCCCGGCAGCCCGGCGACCATCGTCGGGACCCGGGCCATGAACGCCGGGTTGCCGACGGTGGCGGTGTGGAGGTGGTCCTGGCGGTCCTTGCGGAGGGCCTCCAGGCCGAAGAAAGTGAAGAACATCTTGGCCTCGAGCCCCTCCATGAGGGCGCCGTTGGCGAGGATGAGGCCGGCGTAGACGTCCTCGATCGTCCCCTTGGAGACGATGACGAGGACCTTCTCGACCTTGCGCGGCGCGGGCGGCGCGGCGGTCGTGGGGAGCGGGGTGGTCAGTTCCATGACGGGGGAGGGCAAGAGGGAGGGGGCGTGGGGCAAGGGGCGGGAGGGGGAATCGCCCGATGGCTCATCCCCCTTCCCTCATCCCCTCACACGCAGCTGGCGGGCTTGGGAATGCCGGCGATCCGGCTCGACACCTTCAGCGGGCCGCCCGGGAAGAGCGCGTAGAACTCCTTGATCGTGACGAGCCCGGACTTCCCGACGCGGCGGATCGTGAGCGGCGTGCCCTCGGCGTGGCGGTCGCGGAGGAACCGGAGCACCTCGAAGTGCCGGTCGGTCAGCGCGATGCCGGCGTCGGCGGCGAGGGCGTGGGCGACCTCGGGGGTCCAGTCGGACGCGTCCTCGAGGTAGCCCTCGGGCGTCGTGGCGAGCGTGGACAGGTCGATGGCGGTCTGCATCTGCATGGGTCTGGGGGAGGGAGTGGCTAGGCGGGGACCTCGGCGTCGGCGTGCTTGCCGAGCATGGACATCTCGGTCGAGACCGGGAGCGGCTTGCCGGTCAGGAGCCGGTGCCAGTAGATCCACTCGAAGGCGAGCTTGCCGAGGTGGTTGGCGCGGGTCTCCTTGAGGAGCCGCATCGGGCCGACGACCGGGAGCGGGAAGCTGCCCGGCAGCGGCTCCGTGTCGTAGTTGAAGTCGATGAGCGCGGCCTTGCCGTGGCCCGTCTCGATGAAGCAGTTCGCGTGGCCGTCGAACTCCGCGGTCAGCGGCTCGCCGGCGATCCAGTGGAGGACGTTCTCGGTCAGGATCTCGGCCTCGAAGTGGGCCACGGAGCCGGCCTTCGAGGTCGGCAGGTTCGTGGCGTCCCCGATGACGAACACGTTGTCGTGGTCGCGGGCCTGGAGCGTGTGCTTGTCGGTCGGGACGTAGTTGAGGTCGTCGGCGTCGCCCATCGCGCTCTCGCCGACGAGGTCCGCGCCCATGTTGAGCGGGACGGCCACGAGCAGGTCGAAGGGCACCTCCTGCTCGTCGTACGACACGAGCACCTTCCGCTCGGCGTCGACGCGCTCGGCGTAGAAGTCCGGGACGACGGTGATCCCCTTGTCCTCCATCAGCCCGCCGAGGAAGGCCCCGGCCTTGGGCTTGGTGAAGGCGCCCGCGAGCGGCGTGACGTAGGTGATCTCGACGCGGTCGCGGATCCCGCGCTCTTCGAAGTACGCGTCGGCGAGGAAGGCGAACTCCAGGGGCGCGACGGGGCACTTGAACACGCTCTCGGCGAGGAAGATGACGAGCCGGCCGCCGTCCCAGTCCGCCAGCCGGTCGCGGAGGGCCGTCGCGCCCTCGAGCGTGTAGAAGTCGAACGCGTCGCGGTACCAGATCGGGCCGTCGAGGCCGGGCGTCTCCTCGGGCCGCGGCGTCGTGCCGGTGGCCACGACGAGGACGTCGTAGGCGATCGGGCGGCCGTCGGCGAGGAGCACGCGGTTCTTGTCGGGCTCGACCTCGGCGACCTCGGCCACGACCAGCTCGACGCCGTCGTCGAGGAAGTCGCGGCGGGGCCGCGTGAGCCGCTCGGGCTCGAGGGCGCCGAACGGGACGAAGAGGAGGCCCGGCTGGTAGAGGTGGGTCTCGCTCTTGTCAATGACGGTGACGGCCCAGGCGTCGGGGTCGAGCGCGCGGCGGAGCTTGTTGGCGGCCATCGTGCCGGCCGTGCCGCCGCCGAGGATGAGGAGGGTTTGCATGGGGGTCGTGGCTGACACGTCCAGCCTACGCGGGCGGGCGCGGCGGCCCCGTGCGGCCGAGTCGCCCCGTCCGGTGGGCGTTCGGGCCGACGGGGTGCGGGGCATTCCCCTACACAACCGGAGAGTTGCGCGGGACCGCCTCGGGCGCCGCCGTGTGAGGGCAGGCCCCGCACGACGGCGCGCACCGCCCCGTCACCGGCGCGGCCGGCGGCGGGCCAGC
>CAXRFJ010000021.1:0-11708 GCA_964229475.1 Rubrivirga sp. | reverse complement strand
GGCAACGTACGGTCCGCCTCCCCCGGGTGTTGTGGATTCGCCGTGGGCCGGCCCGCCGGCCGGCGTCGACCTGGCGGTCGGCGCCGAGGCGGACGGCCCGGGGCGCTACGCGAGCTCCGCGATGGCGGCGACCGTCCGCTCGACCTCCCCCGGCGAGTTGAGCGCGCTCGGCGCGATCCGCGGGTGCGACACCGGGTACGGGCTCGTGCTGCCCGTGATGCCGCGCTCGTGGAGGTGGGCCACGACCGCGTCCGGCCCGTGCCCCTCGACCTCGAACGTGATGATGCCGGCCGAGAGCTCCGGCGACCGCGGCGTGAGGAGGCGGACGTGGGGCATCCCGGCGAGCGCCTCCTTCGCCTGGCTGTTGAGCGCGTGGATCCGCTCCTGGACCCGGCCCTTCCCGATCTGCCGGTGGAACCGGAACGCCTCGCCGAGCGCCCACCGGTGCTCGAACGAGTGGAAGCCGCCCGGCGTGAACGCGTCGCCCGGCGTCACGGCCTCCGGCGGCACCATGCCCAGCCAGACGCCGACGTCCGGGCCGAAGCTCGGGATCACGGGCGTCATCCGGCCCCACGCCTCGCGCGTCGCGTGGACGATGCCGGTCCCGCGCGGCCCGAACATCCACTTGTGGGCCCCGGCGATGAGCACGTCGGCGCCGAGGGAGGCGGCCGTCTCGTCTTCGATCCCGAACGCGTGGACGCCGTCGACCACGAGGAGCGCGCGGTCGGCCTCGTCGCGGCCCACGTTCAGGTCGGCGAGCGCGGCGGCCATCCGGGCGATGGGGAGCTTGACGCCGGTCGAGGAGTGGGCCCACGTCACGCCCACGACGCGCGTCCGGTCGGTGACGGCCCCGACCATCCGCCCGACGATCTCGTCGGCGTCGGCCGCGGCCGGGTCGTCGTAGAGGGCCACGCGGCGGACGGCGATCCCGTCGCGTTCCTCGCGGTGCGTCAGGGCGGTGATCGTCGAGTAGTGGTCGTGGGGCGTCGTGAGGACCTCGTCGCCCTCGCCGAGGCGGAGGGTCCCGTAGACGAGGCCGAGCCCCATCGTCGTGCTGTCCGTCAGCGCGATGAGCGCGGGGTCCGAGTCGAGGTAGTCGGCGACGGCCTCGCGCTGCTCCCACTCGGCCGTCATGAAGTGCTCCTCCCAGTAGTGCACCGGGTCGCGGTCGAAGGCGTCGCGGTGCCGGGCGATGGCCTCGGCGACGGGCCGCGGGTGGCTGGCGAGCAGGAACGTCGCCATGTGGACCCGGTCGCGGGTCAGCGGGAACTGGTCGCGGACGCTGTCCCAGTCGGTCGGGTCGAACGGCCGCGGCGGCGCCGGGGCGGGCTGGGCCGGCCGCGTCGCGAAGGCCGGGGCGGCGGCGAGCGGGAGCGCCCCGAGGGCGAGGCCGGAGCGGGCGACGAACAGGCGGCGGTCCATGGAGGGTGGGGTGGAGCGGCACCCTGAGATACCCGATTCGTCGCGCCCGACCGTCACGCGGGGCGGGTCGCCGCGCGGGGTCAACGCGCGACGGTGAGCGCGCGGGTCCGGACGTCGCCCCCGGCCTCGACGCGGACGAGGTAGACGCCCGCCCGCAGCGTGCCTGCGTCGAGGGCGAACGGGTGCTCGCCGGCCGCCAGCGGCCCGTCGTGGAGCGTCGCCACGCGCCGGCCCAGCACGTCGTAGACGGCCACGCGGGCGGCCCGCGCGGTCGGCAGCGCGACGCGCACCGAGGCCGGGCCGCGGGCCGGGTTCGGCCGGGCGGTGACCTCGAACGCGGTCGGGACGGCGTCGGGGGGGAGGGGCTCGGTGCGGACGGGGTTCGCGAGGGAGTCGGCGCCGAGGCCGAGGTCGCCCCAGGCGGTCAGGCCGGCGGCGCAGAGGCGGGAGCCGTCGAGCGTCGCGTCGTGCGCCGTCCACGGCCGGCGGGCGGTCTCGCGGTGGAGCACGACGAGCCGGTCGGGGGCCTGGACGCCCGGGACGCCGGCCACGTCGAGGCACACGTCGTAGGTGACGCCGGCGAGGCCGTCGGCGCGGAGCGTCCAGTGGCGGCCGGCCGCGACGGCGTTCGGCGCCAGCGGCGCGCCGTCGGGGGCCGTGGCCTCGCCCTCGAACGGGCTCGGCTCCGGGCCGACGCGGTAGCGGGCGGCGTAGAGCGTGCCGCTGGCCGGCCCCTGCCCGACGCGCCCGGCCGGGTTCCCCGTGACCTCCACCCGGACCCCGACGGCGTCCAGCACGGCGCCCGTCTCGCCCTCGGCCACCGGCGCCTCGGCCGCGTCCTCCTCGTCCGCGACGCGGACGCAGGCGCTGAAGGCGCTCGTCGTCCCGTCGTCGCCCGGCGTCGTCACGGTCGCGGCGACGAACGCGGGCGGGAGCGGGACGTCGGCCGTGCTCAGGCCCGACGAGCCGGGGACGTAGCCGACGGGCTCGCCCTCCGCCTCGCCGCCCGGGCAGGACGTCGAGGCGAACAGCTCGACCTCGCCCGCGACCCCCGCGCGCAGCACGACGCGCGCGGTCGGGCCGCTGGCGACGGCCGTGTAGACCTCGGGCGGCCGGGGGGCGAGGGCGGGGTACGTCCCGGCGTCGCTCGTGAGCGAGATCGACGGGCCGCCGTTGGCGTGGAAGGTGGCCCCCCGGAGCCGGTTGCCCACGGCGGACGGGGCGTCGAGCCGGAGGACGACGCCCGCCCCCGCGTTCCGCTCGAACACGTTGCCGACGGGGGCGCCGCCGTCGTCCAGCGGCAGGGCCGTGAAGACGGTCCGGTCGGCGTCGGCGACGAAGGCGCCGGCGGTCCGGTTCTCGCGGAAGGTGTTGCCCGCCAGCACGACCTCGCCCGGCGTGTCGCCGTCCTGCGCCCCGCCGACGAAGAGGCCGAACGCGTTGCCCGCGAACGCGTTGCCCACGAGCCGGGCCCCGCGCCCGTCCTGGACGACGACGCCCGCGAGCCCGTTGCCGAGAGGCGAGCCGCTCGCGTTCGCCCCGATCCGGTTGAAGGCGACCACGTTGTCGGCGGCCCCGGCCCGGCGTGCGGACGCGCCGTCGGCGCCCGCGGCGATCCGCGCGAGGGCCGCGCGGTCCGGCACCGAGACGGTGAGGCGAGCGGGGAGGGCCGTCCGCCCGAAGGGCCTCGTCGTGTACGCGACCGTGGGGCCGATCACGACCCCGGAGCCGGCGTTGCCGGAGATCACGTTGCCGGCGCCGTCCTCGCCGATGACGTTCGCGTTGCCCACCTCGACGGGGTCGCCGAGGCCGGTGATCTCGCTCGGGACGAGGACCCCCAGCTCGTTCGGGCGCGCCACCGACCCGCCCTCGTTCGTCCCGACGCGGTTGCGGGTGAGCACGTTCGCGCTGCTCGCCAGGACGATCCCGCGCTCGTACCCCGCCACCGTGTTGCCGTCCAGCGCGACGGCGTCGGCCAGGAGCGTGGTGATGCCGTCGTACGCCTCGGCGTCGGCGCGGGCGAGGCGCCCGTCGGCCAGGAGCCCGAGGACGTTCGACGCGACGCGGGCGCCGGACGTGCGGGCCCCGATGAGGAACACGCCCGACTCCGCGCTGATCCGGTTCCCGTTCTCGCCGTCGCCGCCGATCACGACGCCCTCCACGCCCCGGTCGGAGGTGAGGCCGCCCACGCGGATGCCGGTCGTCACCTCGCCCAGCGTGGCCGTCCCGTCGGCGTTCAGGCCGATGCGGTTGGCCGCGACGACGAGGCCGTCCGGCGCGCCCAGGTCCGGGCCGAGGTCGAGCGCCTCGACGCCCCCGTCCCGGTGGGCCACGATGACGTTGCCGCCGCCCGCCTGCCCGATCTGGGCGCCCCGAACCAGCCCCCGGATCTGGACGCCCGCCTCGCCGACGGGGATCGCGACGGCCCCGCTGCCGTCCGTCCCGATGAGGTTGCCGAGCACGCGGAGGCCGTCTGCCGGGCCCTTTCCCGGGGCGTCCTCGCCGAGGACCGAGATCCCGCTCGCGTCCGCCCCGCTGGCGACGATGGCGTTGCCCGGCGCCTGCCCGGGTGTGCCCGTCGCCCCGCCGATCGTGACGCCGCTCGCGTAGCGGACGTCGATGCCCGTGTACGCCTCCGCGTCCAGCTCGGTCGTGCCGTCGGCGGAGAGGTTGATCGTGTTGCCCTGGACGCGGGCGCCGTCGGCCCCGGGGCCCTCGATGGCGAGGCTCCCCACGATCACGTTGCCTTCGGCGGCCGTCGCGCCGCCGATCACCGCGCTCGGCGCGCCGTCCACGATCACGCCCGTCGTGACGACCCCGCCGTTGAGGAGCGCCACCGCGCCCGTCGCGTCCGTGCCGATGACGTTGCCCGCGACCACCACGCCGCTGGCGGTCGCTCCCCGGATGACGACCCCCTCGTCGCCGTTGCCCGCGATCACGTTCCGGTCTGCCTCGGCGGGGCCCCCGAGGCGGACGCCCGGCGCGCCGTCGACGAGGACGCCCTCGGCGCCGTTCGGGAGCGCCGACCGCCCGTCGGCCGTCGTCCCGATCCGGTTGCCGGCGACGACTACGCCCGACGCGCTGGCGCCGGTCACGAGCACGCCCTGGGCGGCGTTGCCGGAGATCACGTTGCCCCGCAGCTCGTGGCCTCCCGACTCGATCCGCACGCCGACGCCGTTGGGCAGGGCCGCCGTCCCGGCCGCGGTCACGCCGAGGTGGCTCGCCTCGACGCGGTTGCCGCCCGGCCCGCTCATGCGGACGCCCGCGACCGAGAACCCGCCCACGGCCACGCCCCGGATCGTGGTCTGGCCGACCGCCAGCGCGAGGCCGACCTCCGACGTCCCGGTGATCGTCACGAGCGGCGTCCCCGCGTAGCCCGGCTGCGTCGTCGCGTCGAAGACGAGGGGCTCGGCGAGCGCGGGGAGCGGGCCCGTGAGGGGGATCGTGTGGGGCCCGGTGCCCACGATGTCGACGGTGACGGAGTCGCGGCCGGCGCGTGCGTTGGCCGTCTCGATCGCCGCGCGGAGCGTGCACTCGGGCTCCGTCTCCGTCCCGCGCGTGATCGTCTCGCCGGTGTCGCACGTGTCGGCGTCGCCGTCCTCGTCGGCCCGGTCCGCCACCGAGTTGACGACGAGGGGCGCCTCTTCGGGCGGCGAGAGCCGCGCGATCCACGCGACGACCTGATTCGAGCTCCCCGCCAGCGTCCCCTCCCCGACGATCACGCCGTCCGGCGACATGTAGTGGGCGACGAACGGGAAGGAGATCGAGGGGTCGAGGTCGAAGGCGGAGAGGTCGAGATCGTAGCCGGTCTGGAGCACGTCCGTCAGCGTCCGGATCCCGTGTGCCTCGGTCCACAGGGTGGAGTATTCGAAGCCGTCGCTGGCTCCCGACTTTTCCTCCTGTCCGAGAACCATCGTGCCGTCCCGGGACACCGAGGTCGCGGTGGTGAACGGGCTCCGGTTCGCCTCGGCGTTCACGAAGCCGAGGCGGACGACCTGCCCGTCCTCCCACCGGAACGGATGATTCGTGAACGCCGCCGAGTCGAACTCTCGACCGACCATCACGGACGCGTCGGGGGCCATGGCCGTGACCTCCCCGTCCACGCCGACGTACCGCACCGCGCCGTCGTACCACGCGGCCCGGGTGACGTCCCCCGTCCCCGCCACGATCTGTCCTGACTCCGAGGCGGCGTCCGCTTTGGTGAACCCGCCCTCGCCGCTGTTCGGGGTGCGCGTGACGATCTCGAGCTCTCCCTCCGACCACCGCAGGACGTTCCACTCGAAGCCCGTCGTCGAAGGCCGCTGGATTCGGTACGTCTGGACGACCACGAGTCCGTCCATCGAGACCCCGGCTGACGTGCCCACGACGGAGGGGAGGTCCAGAAAGTCGTTCGGCCGCGGGAGCGGCTGGAGGCTCACCCCGTCGCGCCAGCGTACGACGAACGGCTGGTCGCAGCGACTGGCGGTGTCGGCGCACGCGGTCGTCTCCGTCCGGTTCTGCTGGCGGACGCCCGAGAGGACGCCCCCGTCCCCTGAGAGCCGAAGCGAGGACCCCCAGACGGACGGGAAGGCGCCCGCCGGGAGATTGAGCGCGACGACCTCGCCGTCCGCGTACAGGTCGTACGTGTTCGTGGCGATCCGCCGTCCGACGACGACTGTCCCGTCGTCGGAGGCGTGGACGAACGACCGGAAGGCCGGGACGACCTCGAACGTCTGGGCGTGGGCGGGGCTGGCGAGGGCGGCCGCCAACGCGACGAAGAAGGCGGAGGAGCGGGTCACGTGGCACGACGGGGTGGGAGGCTCCCATCAACGTGATCCCGCTCCCGACCGGCTCACGCGGATGGGGATGGCACCCGGAGCGGGCCGAGCGCGGCCTCGATCCGCTCGCGCCGCGGCTCGTATCGGGACGGGAGCTTCAGCGACTGGCCGAGCGCGTCGGCCGGCTCGTCGACGGCGAAGCCGGGCCCGTCGGTCGCCACCTCCAGCAGCACGCCGCCGGGCTCGCGGACGTAGACCGACCGGAAGTACTGGCGGTCGCGGACCTCGGTCGGCACGAGGCCGAGCGCGCGGAGCCGGTCGCCGACCTCAGCCTGCGCCGCGTCGGAGGGCACGCGGAAGGCGACGTGGTGGACGGTCCCGACGCCCATCCGGCCCGCCTCGGCGTCGCGGAGGTCGAGGTCGACGAACCGGGCGCGGTCGGCGGCCGGGTTCACGAGGCGGAGGCGGTCGCCCTCCTGGCCGTGCGTCTCGTAGCCGAACGCGTCGGCGAGGACGCGCGCCGTCGCGTCCGAGTCGCCCGAGAGGAGCGTGACGCTGTGGAAGGCACCCGCGGCCCGGTCGGCCCCGACGCCGCCCGCGGTCCACGGGTGGCCGACGTCGTCGGCCTCGACGAGCTCGAGCACGAGGCCGGACGGGTCGCGGACGGTCAGGACGCGGTCACCGAACCGCTCGGTCGGCGCGTCGAACCCGTCGTAGCCGATCTCCGCGAGCGCGTCCATCCACCGGTCGACCGCGCCCCGCGGGACCGCGTAGGCCGTCGCCGTCGGCTGCCCGGCGCCGACGCGGCCCGCGCGCCCGTTCGGCCAGGGGAACGTCGTCCAGACGGCGCCGGGCCGGGCCCCGGCGTCGGCGTAGTAGAGGTGGTAGGTGCCCGGGTCGTCGAAGTTCACCGTCTGCTTGACGAGCCGGAGGCCCAGCGTGCCGGCGGTGAAGTCGACGTTCGGCTGCGCCGGGCCGGCGATGGCCGAGACGTGGTGGAGGCCGGTGACGGGGGAGGGCATACGCGGACGGGGCGCTCCGCCTCGGTGGGCCCGCGGACGGGCCGAGGCGGGCGCGGCTAGGCTGTGTGTGGGAGGGTCTGCCGATGGCGAGACCGAGTGGGCCGGGCCGCCCGCAAGGAGCGCGAAGCAGCCGTGGCCGTCGCCACGGCGATGGAGCGCGACGCCGCGGGCGGTTCGGAGCGCCGGGCGCAGCCCGGAAGACGCCTGTCACACACAGCCTAGAGACTCGCGAGGTGCTGGTGGACAAACGCCACGGCGACCGACCCCTCGCCGACCGCGCTCGCGACGCGCTTGACCGACTCGTGGCGGACGTCGCCGGCCACGAACACGCCGGGCACGCTCGACTCGAGGAGGAACGGGTCGCGCTCGAGCGGCCACCCGTCGAGGTCGCCGCCGCGGAGGTCCGGCCCGGTGCGGACGAACCCGCGCTCGTCGCGGGCGATCGAGGCCGGCAGCCAGTCGGTGTGCGGCGCCGCGCCGATGAACACGAAGAGGTAGCTGCTGTCGACGGCCTCCGTCGCGCCCGTCTCGCGGTCGACGAGACAGACGCGCTGGAGGCGGCCGTCGCCCTCGCAGGCCTCGACCTCGGTGTTGAGCCGGACGTCGATCCGCTCGTGGGCCTCGATCCGGTCGACGAGGTACTGGCTCATGCTCTTGGCGAGGTCGTCGCCGCGGACGAGCACGGTCACGCGGTCGGCGTAGTCGGCAAAGTGGAGGGCGCCCTGGCCGGCCGAGTTGCCGGCGCCGACGACGAGGACGTGCTGGCCGGCGCAGCCCATCGCCTCGGTCATGGCCGCGCCGTAGTACACGCCGCGGCCCTCGAACTCGGGCGCGCCGCTGGCGGGCAGCTTCCGCCAGTCGACGCCGGTGGCCAGCATGAGCGCGGCGCACGAGAGCTCGCGGCCGTCGGCCAGCTCGAGGATCTTGTAGGGGCCGTCCTGGCGGAGCGCCGTGACCTCGACCGGCGCCAGGATCTCGACGCCGAACCGCTCGGCCTGGGCCACGCCGCGGCGCGCGAGGTCGGCGCCGGAGAGGCCGGCCGGGAAGCCGAGGTAGTTCTCGATCCGGCTCGACGTGCCGGCCTGCCCGCCGGGCGCCTCGCGCTCCAGGAGCACGGTCTTGAGCCCCTCGCTCGCCCCGTACACCGCCGACGCCAGCCCCGCCGGCCCGCCGCCGACGATGGCGAGGTCGTAGAACTCGCGCTCGGCCTCCTGCCGCAGCCCGATCCGGGCGGCGAGGTCGCGGGCGGACGGGGCCTCCAGCCGGTCGCCGCCCTCGAGGATCACGAGCGGGAGCTCGGCGCCGTCGGCCTCGGCGCGGGCGCCGTCGTCGCGCTCGACGTCCTCGAACCGGTACGGCACGTTGTTGCGCGAGAGGAAGTCGCGGAGCCGGTGGCCCTCGGCGCTCCAGCGGTCGGCGAGGAGGCGGAGGCCGCCGTAGCCGGGCCGGTGGCCGGCCTTCCAGTCGGCGAGGAGGTCGTCGAGGGTCGGGTAGAGCTTGTCCTCGGGCGGGTCCCAGGGCTTGAGGAGGTAGTAGTCGACGCGGCTGTCGTTGATGGCGGAGATGGCCGCGTCGGTGTCGGCGTAGGCCGTCAGGAGGACGCGCTTCGTCCGGGGCGAGACGTCGGCGACCTGGCTCAGCAGGCCGACTCCGTCGAGCCCTGGCATCCGCTGGTCGGAGAGGACGAGGGCGACGGGCTGGTTCCGGTCCGCGAGCTGGCGGACGGCGTCGAGCGCCTCGGCGCCGGTGCCGGCCCGGAGGACGCGGTAGGCGTCGCCGTAGCGGCGGCGGAGGTCGCGGGCGACGGCGCGGAGGACGTCGGGGTCGTCGTCCACGCAGACGATCGCGGGGTTCGGGGCGTCGGCCATCGGCGGGGGGAGGGGCGGGCGGGGCGGTCGGCGGGCCGCGCGGGCCCTACGCCGCCCCGCGCGCCCGGTTCGTCCCCGGGCCGTTCCGCCCGTGGCTCGGCTCGCAGCGTCCCGCTGGCCCCCTCGGCCCGGCGTCGAGACGGGGGCGACCGGGTTCGAGTCGCTCCACCGCCGCACCGGCTACACGTGCTCGACCTCCGCCAGCGCCGTGAGGCGGCTCGTCGTGCGGGTAAACTTCTCCGCGATGGCGGCCTCGACGCCGCGGCGGCCCGCGGCGTCGAACCACGCGGCGGGCGGGGTCGCCGAGGTGAAGTAGAGCGTGGGCGGCGACGGGAGGCCGTAGAGGTCGTCGGCGACGCGGAGGAGGCGGAGGGCGTCGTCGGTGTCGGAGACGTCGATGTCGTCGAGGAAGAGCGCCGTGTTCTCGGCGAGCTGGGCCGTCAGGCGCGTGCGCTCGACCTCGGTCGTCAGGCGGATCAGGTCGCCGAAGGCGAGCCAGCGCTTCGGCTCGGGCGCCGCCTCGAACGCCCGCCGCATCGCCGCCCGCGCCGCGTCCGGCTCGCCGACCCACGCGCGGCCCTCCTTGTCGAGCCGCTGGCGGAAGTCGTCGCCGCCGACGAACACGACGTGGTACTGCCGCTCGAACTCCTCCGAGATGAACCGCTCCAGCCGGTCGCGCCCCAGGTTCGCCGAGACGAACTTCTCGGGCTCGGCGTTCGACGTCGCCGCCAGCGTCACGCCGCGCTCGCGGAGCGCCCGCAGCACGGCGATCAGGCGGACCTCCCCGGCCGGGGCGTCCAGCTCCACCTCGTCGAGGCACAGGACCCGGGCCGCCTCGGCGACGCGGGCGGCGTACACGTCGGGCGGCTCGACCGCCCGCAGGAGCGCCGACGAGTGCGTGTAGGCGCAGGGGACCGGCTTCGACCCGTCCTCGGGCGTCTGGAGGGCGTGGAAGATCGACGCGAGCAGGTGCGTCTTCCCGGTCCCCACCGGGCCCACGAGGTAGAGCCCGCCGCGGAGCCCGTCGTCGCGCTTGAACAGGCGCATCCACGACGGGCGGCCGTAGCGGACGCGCGCCAGCCGGACGAACCGGCGCGCCTTGTCGCGGGCCTCGGCCTGGCTCTCGGTCTGGGGGACGTAGCTGCCGAGGCGGGCGTCGTCGTAGCGGGCGGGGGGACGGAGGCTCTGCACGGGCGGGGGGACGGGCCCCGGAGACTAGCCGCCTCCGGCCCCGCCCCGCCGCCACGACGCGTGGAGACGCGTCGGATACGCGGGCTACGCCGCCGGGCTAGGCCAGCGGCCCGCCGACCTGCGGGGCCCGCCCGCGGCGGCGCGACGGCGCCTGCCGGCTCCGGGCCGACCGCGGCGCGCGGCCGAGGTGGGACAGGCCGACCGGCGTGTTGTGCACGAGGCGGCGGTTCTCGTGCGCGCTGACGCGCAGCGGGGAGTCGAGGAAGGACGAGCGGGGGATGGGCGTGCGGAACATGACCGGGGGGAGGGGGCGTGCCGCGAAGGCGCACTCCACCGGTGCGGCGGCACAGCCACCGGGGAGCGGGAGCCCGCCGGGGCCTCGGAGTGGCGTCCGCGTCGGGGCGGAGCGAGGCGGGGCGGGCGGCCTGATGTGCCCCCTCCACGGACGGACCCGCCCGATGGTTACAGACCGGTGCTATTTTTTTAGCAGGACGGCGTCGGGGCCCCCGCTACCGCATCCCCACGGCCCCGCGCCCGTCGACGAGCGGGAGCGACACGAGGTTGCTGAAGGCCCGCCACGCGCCCGGGTTCAGCGCCGCGAGCTGGCGGTACCACACGAGCGGCGAGTAGACGTAGGTGCCCTGCCCGTGCTCGGCGAACAGCAGCCCCGTCGTGAGGGGCGCCTCACCGGGGTCGCCGACCGTCGCCAGCCGCTCGTAGCGGTCGTCGGCTTCGGACGGGAAGTAGAGGCCGCGCTCCTGGACCCAGCCGTCCCAGTCCGCCTCGGTCAGCGCGTGGGGCGACTGGAAGAGCGGGTGCTCGGGCTCGGCGAGCGTGATCGGGGCCGTCTCGTCGGTCACCCGGTCGCGGCCGAGCGTGAGCGGGAACGGCGCGACGCCGCCCTCGGCGTTCCACTCGAACGACTTGTGGTAGCCCACGACGAGGTGCCCGCCGCGCTCGACCCAGTCGATCAGGGTGGCCTTGTGGGCGACGAGGTCCGGCCGGTCGAGGAGCGCGCGGATGTCGACGACGACGGTGTGGAGCCCGGCGAAGGCGCCCGTCGCGAGCGCCGTGCTGTCGAGGTCGACCACGTCGGCGCCCATGACGTCGAGGGCGTCGGCCATGGTGCCGTCGTAGCTCCGCACGAACCCGACGCGGAGGCCGGGCGCGACGGCGACGTCCGGGAGCACGGCCGCGGGGCGCTCGACGATGAACCACGGGAGCCCGCAGCTGGTCGTCCGGGCGGCGGCCTGGACGCGGTAGGCGCCCGGCGCGGCGTCGCCGAGGTCGATCGAGACGGTCGTCCCGCTCTCGGGCGCGGCGACGGGGACGATCTGGTAGCCGACGGCCCGGTCGCCCTGGTAGACCGTCACGCTCACGTCGACGGTGTCGCGGGCGGGCTCGTAGACCGCGACCGCGACCGGGATCTCGTGGACGCCCGGCACGAG
>CAXRFJ010000020.1:0-5489 GCA_964229475.1 Rubrivirga sp. | reverse complement strand
CGGCGAGGGCGATCGGGGCGGGGGTCCGGGGGCGGGGCGGAAGGACACGCCGGACCCCGCCGCGGGGCCGCCCCCCGCCCCCCGCTCCCGCCACCGTGACGACTCCCCCTCCCCAGACCGCCGAGCCGGCCTGGGTCGCGCGCCGCGCGTGCGCCCCGCGCCGCCGGCGCGCCCTCCTCGCCGACACCGACGAGCCGACGCTGGCCGTGATCGGCCACCGCCTGGCGCGCGCCGGGTTCTCGGTGCGGACCGAGCGGACCGGCCCCGACGCGCTCGACGCCGTGCTGGGGTCGCCGCCCGACGTGGTCGTGGCGGCCTCCCGGCTGCCGGGGCTCGACGGGCTCCGCCTCTTCGAGCGGCTCCGCGACGAGCTGGAGGCCCCGCCGCCGGTCGTCCTCGTGTTCTGGCCCGGCAACGCGGCCGCCGTCGCGAAGGCGCTCGACGCCGGCGTGGCCGACGTCATCGTCCGCCCGCTGTCGCTCGTCGAGACGGTCGCCCGCATCCGGCGCTTCGCCACGGCCTGATGCCGCCCGGGGTCCCCGACGTGTCGGAGCACGCGCTCGCCGAGCTCGCCACGGCCCTGGCGTGGGCGTCGCTGGCGTTCGTCGCGCTCGTGGCGCTGGTGGCCGTCGGCCTCAACCGCTGGGCGTGGTGGGCCGAGCGCCGTCGCGCGGCCCGCGAGGCGCGGTGGACGCCCCGGCTCCTCGCCCTCCTCGACGGCGAGCTCGCCCCCGAGGCGTTCGCCTCGGGCCTCCGCCGGCGCCAGCGGGCGGACATGCTCCGCTTCCTCGTCACCTACGCCATCCGCCTGCGGGCGGCCGACCGGCAGCGGCTGGCGAAGGCCGCGACGCCGCTCCTCCCGTACGCCCGCGAGCGGCTGGCCTCGTGGTCGCCCGAGCGACGGGCGTTCGCCGTCCGCGCCCTCGGCCTGCTCAGCGTGCGGACGCCGCTCGTCACGCTCGGCGCGGCGCTGCGCGACCCGTCGCGGCGCGTGGCCCTCACGGCGGCGCGGGCGCTGGCGCAGTCGCGGAGCCCGCGCGCGCCCCACGTCATGCTGAGCGCGCTGTCGCGGTTCGGCGGGGCCCACACGGCGAACGTGGCGTCGCTGCTGGCCTCGTTCGGGCTGCGGGCCGGCGCCCCGATCACCGCCGCGCTCGTCCACCCGCGGACCGACGCGCGGGCCCGCGTCGCGGCGGTCGAGGCGCTCCGCCAGCTGAGCTACGTGCCCGCCGCGGGCCCGGCCCGGGCGCTCCTCGACCGGCCCGGCCTCGACCTCGAGACGACGGCCGCCGTGCTCCGGCTCCTCGCCGGGGTGGGCGGGGCCCGCGAGGCCGCCGCCGTCCGGCCGTTCGTCGACAGCCCCGACGACGTCCTCCGCATCCACGCCGTCGGCGCGCTGGGGCGGCTCCAGTGCGGCCCCGAGGACGCCGTCCGCCTCCGCCGGGCGCTCCGCGACCCGAACGTGTGGGTGGCCCGCCAGGCCGCCGAGACGCTCGGCCAGCCGGTCCCCCGTCCTGCGCCGCCGCGCCGCCAGCCCGCCCCGGGCGAGGTCCCGTCATGACGCCGTCGCTGTTCCACCTCGTCGACTGGGCCGTGCTCGGGTTCGTAGCCCTCGTCGTGGGGCACTACCTGGTCGGGTCCGGGCTGGCCCTCGCGGCGCTCCTCCAGCTCCGCGGGCGGCTCTCGTCGTCGTCCATCGAGGAGCTGGCGTCGGCCGCGACGCTGCCGCCGATCACGCTCCTCGTGCCGATGTACAACGAGGGCGTCGTCGCCGTCGAGGCCGTCCACGCGCTCCTCGGGGTCGAGTACCCGACGAAGGAGGTGCTCGTGATCGACGACGGCTCGACGGACGACACGGTCGCCCGGCTCCACGAGGCGTTCGACCTCGAGGAGGTCGTCCGCCCCCCGATGGCCGACATCCCGCACGCGCCGGTCCGCACGGCGTACCACAGCCGGACGCGGCCCGAGCTGTGGGTCCTGTCGAAGGCGAACGGCGGCGGCAAGGCCGACGCCGTCAACGCCGGGCTCGCGCACGCGCGCACGCCCCTGTTCTGTATGCTCGACGGCGACAGCCTCCTGGCCCGCGACGCGCTCCTCCGCGCCGTCCGCCCGTTCCTCGACGACGCCGAGACGGTCGCGGTCGGCGGGACGGTCGGGATCGTCAACGGCAGCCGGGTGCGGCACGGGCGCGTCGAGGAGCTCCGGATGCCGACGAGCTGGCTCGCCCGGTTCCAAGTGCTCGAGTACGTCCGCGCCTTCTCCGCCGCGCGGACGGCGTGGGACCACGTCGGCGCGCTCCTCATCGTGTCGGGCGCGTTCGGGCTGTTCCGCCGCGACGCCGTCGTGGCCCTCGGCGGCCTCGACGACGACACGGTCGGCGAGGACATGGAGCTGATCCTCCGGCTCCACCGGACGCTCCGCGAGGCCGGCACGCCGTACCGCATCGGCTACGCGCCCGACGCCGTCTCGTGGACCGAGTGCCCGGAGTCGCTCGCGGTCCTCGGCCGCCAGCGCGACCGGTGGCACCGCGGGCTCGCCCAGATCCTGTGGCGGCACCGGCGGATGCTGTTCAACCCGCGCTACGGGAAGGCCGGCCTGCTCGGCTTCCCGGCCTACGTGTTCGTCGAGTTCCTCGGCCCCGTCGTGGAGGCGCTCGGCTACGTCGGCCTCGCCGTGCTCCTCGCGCTGGGCATGGTCGACGTGCCGCTGGCGCTCCTGCTCCTGGCGCTGGCGGTCGCGCTGGGCGTGGCGCAGTCGGTGGCGGCCGTCGCCCTCGAGCAGCTCGCGTTCCGCCGCTACACGCGGCTCCGCGACGTGCTCCTGCTCCTGTTCCTGTCGGTCGCCGAGAACGTCGGCTACCGGCAGCTGACCGTCTGGTGGCGGCTCAAGGGGATCGTCAGCTACTTCCGCAAGACGACCAGCTGGGGCGTGATGACGCGGACCGGCTTCCAGACCTCGTGATGCGCGCGCTCCTCCTGCTCCTGCTCGCGAGCGCGTCCGCCTCGGCCCAGTCGTGGGGCGCCACGGCCTCGACGGCCGCCGAGGTCGTCGACGGGCTCGACCCGTGGCTCGAGTCGCGCGTGTCGGTCGGCGGCCGGGCCGGCGCGCTCGCGGGCGTCGCCGAGGCGGGCGTGGTCGATCGCTACGACCAGGCCGCCCCGTTCGTCGGCGCTGACCTCTACCCGGCGCTCGCGCCGGGCGCCTACGGCAACGTCCGCGCGCGCTGGGCGCCGGGCTCCGACGTGACGGCCCGCCTCGACCTCCTCGCGGAGGCGTTCGTCGCGCTGGGCGGCGGGTGGGAGGCCTCGGCCGGGGGCCGCCGCCTCGCCTTCGCCGACCGCGACGTGTGGATCGCGACGGCCAGCGGCGCGCGCTACGCCGGCCCGTGGTACGTCCGCCTGCAGGGCGCGGCGGTGCCCGACGGGGACCGCGTGCCGGTCTCGGCGCGGCTCCTCGTGCGCCGCCTCGACGGCGGGGAGGGGGGCGCGTTCGGGTCGTTCTGGGAGATCTCGCTGGCGCGCGGCGAGGAGGCCGTCGTCGAGTCGGCCGGGCGGACGGCGATCCGCGGGTCGTGGGCCGTCGGCGCGCGGCTCCAGCGGCCGCTGGTGGGGCCCGTCGGCGTCGCCCTCGGCGCCGGCTACACGGCCGACGGCGCCCTCTCGCGGGGCGCCGCCGAGGCGGGCGTGTTCGTCCGGTTTTAGGAGGCCCGCCTGAACGCCGTAGGGGCACGCCGCCGGTGTGCCCAACGGAGTTACCGCGCGGCGACGAGGCGGGCCGCGGCCGGGTCCACGTCGGTCGGGGTGCCGTCGAGGAGCGCCTCCAGCCACGCGGCGACGGAGACGCCGGCCGACGTGCCGTAGTAGCGGTCCGGACGGAGGAGGAACGTGTGCGCGCTGCCGGCCGCGAAGTAGGTCGCCCACTCCGGCGCCTCCGCGCGGACGGTCCGCAGCGCCGCCGCGTACTCGTCGTCCGTGATCGGGTCCTGCTGGCCCGTCCCCGGGTCGATCTGGCCGAAGCCGTAGAAGTACTGGAACGTGTCGTCGCCGAGGTAGCTGGCGAGGCCGAACGCGGCGTCCGGGTACTGGCTGGCGTAGTAGTCGTAGATGCCGGGGAGGGCGTCCGGGGCGAACAGGCTCGCGCCGCTCGGGATCGTGGCGGAGAGGTTGTAGAGCGCGGTCACCTGCGTCGCCAGCGGCGGGCTGAACACGTTGTCCTCGAAGAAGACCGGGCCGGAGTCGTCGAGGAGCGTGAGGTCGGAGCTGGCGAACGTCCGGGCCGTCGCGTCGAAGTTGAGGAGCGTGCCGAGGCCGCCGGCGCTGGAGCCGGCCAGGAGCACGCGGCCGGGCGCGTCGAGCCCGTCGTCGAGGAGCGCCAGCGCGCGCTTCACGTTGCCGTGGCCGACGAACTGCTGGGCGCCGAGCTCCGCGCCGAGGAGCGTGTTGTTGGGGAAGCTGCCGCCGTGGAGGTCGCCGGTGCAGTAGGGCACGTAGACCATGTTCCAGTCGGCCACGGGGTTCTCCGCGTTCGTGGTGCTGAACAGGCCCGCCTCGCCGGCCTGGGCCGAGACGCTCGCGAACTCGGTCGCGCCGAACGCCGACGGGTTCGTGGCGCACGTCTCCGCGTTGAAGCACGCGCCGCCGCCCTCGAGGTAGATCACGAGGTCGTCGGCGTCCTCCTGGAGCCGGACGCCGATGCCGGTCGGCGAGCCGTCGCGGCAGACGGAGCCCTCGACCTCGATCCAGGTCCAGGCGCCGAGGTTGGCCTCGGCCTCGGCGAGCGGCCCGTCGGGCGCGGACGAGTCGCAGGACGGGAGGGTGAGCGCCGCGAGGGCGAGGGCGAGGGCGAAGAGCGAAAGGCGAGGCATGGGTACATCGGTGGAAGCGATTCCGAATCTACGCGTGGGGTGAACGGCGTTAATCGGGCGCCCCCGCACTCTCCCGCCCGGGCGTCTGGGGTGGGGGACCGCTACCTTCGCCCGCCCCCCTCTTCCGCCGTGACGTATTGGCTCTGGTCCGTGCCGCCCGACGTGTACCCGGCGGCGCTCCGCGCGGGGACGTTCGCGCTGTGGCGCCAGGGCCGGGCGCGGCTGGCGGAGGTCCGCCCCGGCGACCGGATCTTCGCCTACCTCCCGGGCCGGCAGGTCATCGCCGGCGAGTTCGAGGCCGTCGGGGCGCCGTTCGAGGACGCGACGGCGCTCGCCCCGGAGCGCCACCTCCCGCACCGGCTCCGCGTCCGCCCGATCAGCGTGCTCCCGGAGGAGCTGTGGGTCCCCCGCGACGGCGTCGCCGACGACCTGCGCGTGCTGGAGGAGTACGGGGAGCACGCGCCCGAGGCCCGGTTCCGGCGCGTCGTGCAGCAGGTGCTCCACCCGCTCCCGCGCATCGACGGGACGGTCCTCTCGTTCGTCGTCCAGGCCCGCCTCGGGACCGACCCCGACGCGCTGATGGGCGCCGTCGAGGCCGTGCGACGGGCGCGGGCCGAGGCGCTCG
>CAXRFJ010000019.1:0-9128 GCA_964229475.1 Rubrivirga sp. | reverse complement strand
CGAGATGGTGATGCCGGGGGACAACACGCAGTTCAAGGTGGAGCTGATCGTGCCGGTGGCCATGGAGGAGGGGCTCCGGTTCGCGATCCGCGAGGGGGGCCGGACGGTCGGCGCCGGCGTCGTCTCCAAGATCCTCGACTAGAACGCACACACGCGACGGGCGGCCGGTCCCATCTTGATCGGCCGCCCGCATCGCTTCACCCAAGCCCACAGGCTTCCGCCCCATGGCGAACCAGAAGATCCGGATCAAGCTCAAGTCGTTCGACCACACCCTGGTCGACAAGAGCGCCGAAAAGATCATCCGCACGGTCAAGTCGACTGGCGCAGTGGTGAGCGGGCCGATCCCGCTCCCGACGCGCAAGAAGATCTTCACCGTCCTCTCGGGCCCGCACGTCGACAAGAAGGCGCGCGACCAGTTCGAGACGCGCGACCACAAGCGGCTGATCGACATCCTGTCGACCTCGTCGAAGACCGTCGATGCCCTCATGAAGCTCGAGCTTCCGAGCGGCGTCCACGTCGAGATCAAGGTCTGACCCCCGCTGGCGATCGTCGCCAGCGTGTACCACTTCCCGCTTAACTAAACCAGAGGGTTTCAATGAGCGCCATCCTCGGCCGCAAGGTCGGTATGACGAGCGTCTTCGATGAGTCCGGCCGCCAGACGGTCGTGACGGTCATCGAGGCCGGCCCCTGCGCCGTCACGCAGGTCAAGACCCCCGAGACCGACGGCTACTCCGCCGTCCAGCTCGGCTTCCAGGACAAGAAGGCCAAGCGGACCACGAAGGCCCTCCAGGGCCACTTCGAGGCCGCCGGCGTGTCCCCCAAGAAGCACGTCGTCGAGTTCCGCGACGTCGACCTCGACGTGAGCCTCGGCGACGAGGTGACCGTCGACGTGTTCGCCGAGGGCGACCGGGTCGTCGTCTCGGGGACGTCGAAGGGCAAGGGGTTCCAGGGCGTCGTCAAGCGCCACGGCTTCGCCGGCGTCAACGACGCCACGCACGGCCAGCACAACCGCCAGCGGGCGCCGGGCTCCATCGGCCAGGCCTCCGACCCGAGCCGCGTGTTCAAGGGCACGCGGATGGCGGGCCGGACGGGCGGCGAGCGCGTGACGGTCAAGAACGTCCGCGTCGTCCGCACGCTCCCCGACAACAACCTGATCCTGGTCAAGGGCGCCGTGCCCGGCCACAAGAACGGGATCGTCGAGATCCGCAAGGCCTAGAACGATGAAACTGACTGTCTACACCCGCGAAGGCGCCGAGGCCGGCCGCGAGGTCGAGCTCGACGACGCCGTCTTCGGCCTCGAGCCGAACGACCACGCCATCTGGCTCGACGTCCGCGCCATCCAGGCCAACAAGCGCCAGGGCATGCACAAGACGAAGGAGCGGAGCGAGGTCTCGAAGTCCCGCCGCAAGCTCTACCGCCAGAAGGGCACGGGCAACGCCCGCGCCGGCGACGCCAAGAGCCCGCTCCGCAAGGGCGGCGGCACGATCTTCGGGCCGAAGCCGCACGAGTACCGGCTCCGCGTCAACCAGAAGACGAAGCAGCTCGCCCGCCGGAGCGCCCTGAAGTACAAGCTCGACGGCGACGCGATCCGCGTGGTCGAGGCCCTCGAGCTCGACGCGCCGAAGACCCGCGAGGTCGCCGGCATGCTCAAGGGGAACGGCATCGAGGGCAAGGCCCTCGTGCTGACGGCCGGCCGCGACGACGTGTTCTACCGCTCGGCCCGCAACCTCGAGGGCGTCCGCGTGCTCCCGGCCGACCAGGCCTCGACGCTCGACCTCCTCAACGCCAAGACGATCGTGCTCCAGGAGGGCGCCGTCGAGGCGCTGACCGATGCGCTCCGCCCGGCCCAGAAGGCCACGGTCGCCGCGGACATGACCGTCGCCCCCGAGGGCGACGACAACGCCTAGGACCCATGAGCCAGATCATCATCTCTCCCGTCCTGACCGAGAAGTCGACGCGCCTCGCCGACGAGGGCGCGCACTACAGCTTCCGCGTCGCCAAGGACGCCAACAAGCTCGAGATCCGGAAGGCCATCGAGGACCGCTACCCCGACGTCACCGTCAAGGAGGTCCGCACGATGGTCGTCCGCGGCAAGCGCCGCCGCCAGTTCACCAAGCGGGGGCTCGTCCAGGGCCGTCAGGCCGCCTGGAAGAAGGCCGTCGTGACGCTGGCCGCCGGCGAGATCGACTTCTACGAATCCGTTTAACCCACCAGGGCGCAAAGCCGGCGGTCGCCGCCGGCAGGTAAGCCCTCTCATCCATGGCTATCCGTAAGCTCAAGCCGGTCACGCCCGGCCAGCGGCACCGCTCGGTCTCGGCCTTCGACACGATCACGAAGTCGGAGCCCGAGAAGAGCCTGCTCGCCCCGCTCAAGCGGAAGGGCGGCCGCAACAACAACGGCCGCATCACGACCCGCCACCAGGGCGGCGGCCACAAGCGGCGCTACCGCATCATCGACTTCAAGCGGAACAAGGACGGGATCCCCGCCCGCGTCGCCGCCATCGAGTACGACCCGAACCGGAGCGCCCGCATCGCCCTCCTCGTCTACGCCGACGGGGAGAAGCGGTACATCATCGCCCCGGACAAGCTCGAGGTCGGCCAGACCGTGATGTCGGGCGCGGACGCGTCGCCGGACCTCGGCAACTGCCTCCCGCTCCAGAACATCCCGCTCGGCACGACGGTCCACGCGATCGAGATGAAGCCGGGCAAGGGCGCCCAGCTGGCCCGCTCGGCCGGCACGTCCGCCCAGCTGACCGCCCGCGAGGGCCGGTTCGCCAACCTCAAGCTCCCCTCCGGCGAGGTCCGCCGCGTCCCGGTCGACTGCCGGGCCACGATCGGCCAGACCTCGAACCCGGACCACTTCAACATCGACATCGGCAAGGCCGGCCGGAAGCGCTGGCTCGGCGTCCGTCCGAAGACCCGCGGCGTCGCCATGAACCCGGTCGACCACCCCATGGGTGGCGGCGAGGGCAAGGCGTCCGGCGGCCACCCGAAGTCCCCGACCGGCGTCTACGCCAAGGGGTTCAAGACGCGCAAGAAGAAGAAGGCGTCGAATAAGCTCATCGTCCGCCGCCGCAACGCGAAGAAGTAACCACCTATGGCACGCTCGCTCAAGAAGGGACCTTTCGTCCACTACAAGCTCCGCCAGAAGGTGGAGGAGATGAACGAGGGCGGCAAGAAGCGCGTCGTCAAGACGTGGAGCCGCGGCTCGATGATCACCCCGGACATGCTCGGCCACACGTTCGCCGTGCACAACGGGAAGCAGTTCATCCCGGTCTACGTGACGGAGAACATGATCGGGCACAAGCTCGGCGAGTTCGCCCCGACGCGGACGTTCCGGGGCCACGCCGGCGCCAAGAAGGACCGCCGCCGCTAACGACCAGAACACCGAACCAATGGAAGCACGCGCCAAGCGGAAGTACCTCCGCATTAGCCCGCGCAAGATGCGGATCGTGGCCGACGTCGTCCGCGGCAAGAACGCCCAGCAGGCGATCGACACGCTCGAGTTCATGCCCCAGAAGGCCGCCGCGATGGTCCGCCGGGCCATCCAGGACGCCTACGGCAACCTGATCGACCAGAACCAGGACGAGCGGATCGACGACGAGCGCCTCATCGTCAAGACCATCATGGTCGACCAGGCGCCGGTCATCAAGCGGTTCCGCCCCGTCTCGCGCGGCCGGGCCCACCCGATCCTCAAGCGCTCCAGCCACCTCACGGTCATCGTCGGCACGCCCGACGAGGAGGCCGAGGCGGCGTAACCCTCACACCCAGACACCAAACCCAATGGGTCAGAAAACCAACCCCGTCGGCTTCCGTCTCGGTGTGATCCGAGGCTGGGACTCGAACTGGTTCCCGCAGAACGGCGAGTACGCCGAGAACATCGTCGAGGACCACGAGATCCGCCGCTACCTCGACGCGCGCCTCAAGCGCGCCGGGCTCTCGCGGACCGTCATCGAGCGGACCCCGAAGCGGATCATCCTCACGCTCCACACCTCGCGCCCGGGCGTCATCATCGGCCGCGGCGGCTCCGAGGTCGAGAAGCTCCGCGAGGAGCTCAAGCAGCTGACGTCGAAGGACATCCAGATCAACATCAACGAGATCAAGCGTCCCGAGCTGGACGCCTCGCTGGTGGCGCAGAACATCGCCCAGCAGCTGGAGGGCCGCGTGTCCTACCGCCGCGCGATGAAGCAGGCGCTCGGCGCCGCGATGCGCATGGGCGCCCAGGGCATCCGCATCAAGCTGGCGGGCCGCCTCGGCGGCGCCGAGATGGGCCGCGTCGAGCAGTACCTCGAGGGCCGCGTCCCGCTCCACACGATGCGGGCCGACATCGACTACGCCCAGGCCACGGCCTACACCATCCAGGGCACGGCCGGCGTCAAGGTCTGGATCTTCCACGGCGAGGTCATCGGCACGCCCGACCTCTCGCCGAACGCCACCGCCCAGCGCCAGCAGAACGCGGCGCCGAGCGTGCCCGAGCGCCGCCGGCGCGACGGGCGCGGGGGCCGCGACGACCGCCGCGGCGGCCGGGACGGCGGGCGCGGCCGGGGCGGCAGCGGCGGTGGCCGCGGCCGCCGCTAGGCGCCCCCTTCGCAGCAGCACCCACATAGACTGAATTTGCCATGTTGATGCCGAAGCGGACCAAGTTCCGCAAGATGCAGAAGGGCCGCGTCAAGGGCCTCGCCCAGCGCGGGTCCCGCGTCACCTTCGGCGACTACGGGATCAAGGTCCTCGAGGCCGGCTGGATCACGTCCCGCCAGATCGAGGCCGCCCGTATCGCCATGACGCGCCGGATGAAGCGCGTCGGGAAGGTGTGGATCCGCGTGTTCCCCGACAAGCCGATCACGAAGAAGCCGGCCGAGACCCGAATGGGTAAGGGCAAGGGCTCGCCCGAGTACTGGGTGGCCGTCGTCAAGCCCGGCCGGATCGTGTTCGAGGTCGGCGGCGTGCCGGAGGACGTGGCCCGCGAGGCCATGCGCCTCGCGATCCAGAAGCTCCCGATGAAGGCCAAGTTCGTGGTCCGGCCCGAGGCCCAGCCCGTGCCGGTCCCCGACACGGTCACCGGCGACGACGCCGGCCTCACGGCCGAGGTCACGACCGAGGACCTGACCAAGATCTACGGCCTCGGCGACACGATGGCCGAGCAGCTCCAGGCCGCCGGGATCGACACGTACGCCAAGCTGGCCGACCTCGACCTCGACAAGCTCCGCGAGATCGTGGAGGCCGACGGGACCGACGAGCACTCGGTCAACGAGGAGACGTGGGCCAAGCAGGCCCGCTACCTCGCCGACGGCGACCTCGACGGCCTCGACGACTACGTCGAGGGCCTCCGCGAGGCCGACGGCAACGTGGTCGACGTCGACGAGCCGGAGGCCGCGGCCCCCGCCGCGTCCGACGCCGACGAGTCGGCCGAGGACAACGCCGGCCCGAACCCGCAGAACGCGGGCGACGAGACGTCCGACGAGAACGCGGCCTAGCCCCGCTTATCCGAACCTGGCCTCGGGCATCGGCCCGGGGCCTTTCCATGACCGACATGAAAGCCAACGAGATCCGCGACCTCAACGAGGCGGAGATCCGCCAGCGCATCGCCGAGGAGGAGCGGGACATCACCGACCTCCGCTTCCGGCGCTCCGTGACCGGCCTCGAGAACCCGATCGTGCTCCGCCAGAAGCGGCGCGAGATCGCCCGGATGAAGACCATCCTCCGGGAGAAGGCCAGCGAGGCCGGCGCCTAGCGCCGTGGGCGCCCGCCTCGGGCGCCGCGCCGCCGCGTGAAGCTTCGGTGGGGGGAGGGGCGCCGCCCCGGCTCTGACTGAACCTTCACTGGGGGCGTGCCTATCCTCGCTTTTCCCGCCGGGCGCACCGCCCGGCCCGCGCTCCGGCGCACCAACCGTAGTTGGTGGGGTCCCGGCCCACCAAGCGAATAGCACACCCGCCCGCGAGGGCACACAGGCTATGGCAGACACCCAGCAGACCGCCGAGGCGGTCGCCGAGCGCGGCGCGCGCAAGTTCCGCGTCGGCCTCGTCGTCAGCGACAAGATGGACAAGACGATCACCGTGGCCCTCGAGCGCCAGGTGAAGCACCCCATCTACGGCAAGTTCGTCAAGCAGACGACGAAGCTGAAGGCGCACGACGAGACGAACGACGCCAAGGAGGGCGACACCGTTCGCATCCAGGAGACCCGCCCGCTCTCGAAGACGAAGCGGTGGCGGCTCGTGGAGGTCGTCGAGCGCGCCCGATAACTCTCTTCCCGCACGGGACCGCCCGCAAGGGTCCGGTCCGCACTCGGCACCACCCATGATTCAGCAAGAGTCCCGACTCAACGTCGCCGACAACAGCGGGGCCAAGGAGGTCCTCTGCATCCGCGTCCTCGGCGGCTCCGGCCGCCGCTACGCCCGCGTCGGCGACATCATCGTCGTCTCGGTCAAGAACGCGATCCCCGGCGGCAACGTGAAGAAGGGCGACGTCTCGAAGGCCGTCGTCGTTCGCACCAAGAAGGAGCTCCGCCGGCCGGACGGCTCCTACATCCGCTTCGACGAGAACGCGGCCGTCCTCCTCAACGACGCCGAAGAGCCCCGCGGCACGCGCATCTTCGGGCCCGTGGCCCGAGAGCTCCGCGACCGCCAGTTCATGCGGATCGTCTCCCTCGCCCCCGAAGTCCTCTAGAGACCATGCCGCGCACGACGAACAAGCAGAAGAAGCTCCACGTCAAGAAGGGCGACACCGTCGTCCTGACGAAGCGGATCACGGCCCACGGCGGCGGTCAGAACGACCGGCCGAAGGGCTACCAGGCCCGCGTGCTCGAGGTCTACCCGGAGAAGGAGACCGTCCTCGTCGAGGGCGTCAACCTCCGGCTCAAGCACACGAAGCCGAACCAGACCTACCCCAACGGCGGGCGGATCGAGGCCGAGCGGCCCATCCACGTCTCGAACGTGATGCCCGTCGACGGCAACGGCGCCCCCACCCGGATCGGCCGCAAGCGCGTCGAGGACCCCAACACGGGCAAGGCCCGCTGGGTCCGCTACGCCAAGACGACCGGCGAGGAGCTCGACAGCTAACCCCCGGCGGCGCCCCGCCGCCTTCCCCGTCCACGAGGCCGCCCGCCTAGGTCCTTCCGAACGGCCGGCTTGACGACGAGATACCAACATGGAGAATTACGTCCCCCGCCTGAAGGAGCAGTACCGCTCCGAGGTCGCGCCGGCGCTCACCGAGCAGTTCGGCTACCAGAACCGCATGCAGGTGCCCCGACTGCTCAAGGTGGTCGTCAACAAGGGCATCGGCGAGGCGTCCCAGAACAAGAAGGTCCTCGACGACGCCGTCGAGGAGCTCCGCAAGATCACCGGCCAGCAGCCGACCGTCCGCAACGCGCGGAAGTCGATCTCGAACTTCAAGCTGCGCGAGGGCATGCCCGTCGGCGCGGCCGTCACGCTCCGGGGCGACCGGATGTGGGAGTTCGTCGACCGCCTCGTGACGCTGGCGCTCCCGCGCGTCCGCGACTTCCGCGGCATCCCCGACCGGAGCTTCGACGGCCGCGGCAACTACACGCTCGGTGTCAAGGAGCAGATCATCTTCCCGGAGATCGACATCGACAAGACGCCGCAGATCTCGGGGCTCGACATCACCTTCGTGACGACGGCCGAGACCGATGAGGAGGCCCACGCGCTCCTCAAGGCGCTCGGCATGCCGTTCGTCCGTCGCGAGGCCCAGGCCGCGTAACCCCACTCTACGAGAGACACCATGGCTAAGACCAGCGTCATCGCCCGCGAGAAGAAGCGCCGCGAGGCCGTCCAGAAGTACGCCAAGAAGCGCGAGCAGCTCAAGGAGCAGATGCGCCAGCTCAAGGCGTCGGACGACTTCAACCCGGCCGAGGCCCAGGCCATCGCCGAGCAGCTCCAGAAGCTGCCGCGCGACGCGAGCCCCGTCCGCCTCCACAACCGGTGCGCCCTGACGGGCCGCCCGCGCGGGTACATCCGCACGTTCGGCGTCTGCCGAAACGTGTTCCGCGAGCTGGCCGTCGAGGGCAAGATCCCCGGCGTCCGCAAGTCCAGCTGGTAGTGGACCTGGGGGCGCGTCCGTGCGAGGCCGAAGGGCCACGCGCGATCGGGCCCCCTCGACCACTCGCACCCTTTCTTTCCTCTAGCGGCTAAGCGGGTCCCCCCTCGGCACCGAGGCCGAGACCCCCGAACTGGCCGAAGACACCATGAGCGCATTTAGCGATCCCGTCGCGGACTACCTCACCCGGATCCGCAACGCCCAGAAGGCCCGTCACCCCTACGTGGACGTGCCGGCCTCGAACCTCAAGCGGGCCATCACCCAGATCCTCGTCGACAAGGGCTACGTCGCCGACTACGTCAACGTCGAAGACAACAAGCAGGGCCTGATCCGGATCTACCTCAAGTACCTCCGGGGGGGCAAGCCGGTCATCCAGCGGCTCGAGCGCGTCTCGACGCCCGGCCTCCGGCGCTACGTCGGCGCGGGCAACCTGCCGCGCGTGATGAACGGCCTCGGTATCGCCGTGCTCTCGACGAGCCGCGGCGTGATGACCGACAAGGAGGCTCGCCGTGCCGGCATCGGCGGCGAGGTCCTCGCCTACGTCAGCTAAACCCGATTCTCCCACCGCGAGGCGCCGGCGGGGCGGCCTCCCACCCCAGACTCCCATGTCCCGAATCGGAAACCTCCCCATCCCCCTGGCCGACGGCGTGTCCGTCGACGTGGCCGACAACAACCACGTCACGGTCAAGGGCCCCAAGGGCCAGCTCGGCTTCGCCGTCGACCCCGACATCTCGGTCGAGCAGCAGGACGGCGAGCTCGTCGTCACGCGCCCGACGGACCAGAAGCGGCACAAGTCGCTCCACGGCCTCACGCGGTCGATCCTGGGCAACATGGTCCAGGGCGTGACCGAGGGCTACGTCAAGAACCTCGAGGTCATCGGCGTCGGCTTCCGGGCCGAGGCCAAGAAGATGGCCGGGCTCGACGTCCTCGAGCTGGCGCTCGGCTTCTCGCACCCGATCTACTTCGGCCCGCCGGACGGCATCGAGATCGAGGCCGAGACGGTCCGCGGTCAGAACCCGAAGGTCAAGATCTCCGGCATCGACAAGCAGCTCGTCGGGCAGGTCGCGGCCAAGATCCGCG
>CAXRFJ010000018.1:0-2252 GCA_964229475.1 Rubrivirga sp. | reverse complement strand
GCCGTCGGCCTCGACGGCCTGCCAGACGTCGGTGGCCGGGACCCGGCCCGGCCCGTCGAGCGTCGCGTAGCGCGCCACGACGCGCCGCGCGCGCGTGTCGAAGCGGACGAGGCCGGCCTCGCTCGTGCTCGCCCAGAGGTGGCCGGGGAACCGCTGGCTCGGCGTGAGGTCGGCCACGAGCCCGTCGCCGGCCCGGCCCGGCACCAGCTCGAACGGCTCGAGCTCGCGGGCCGCCGGCCGGAACCGCCACAGCTGCGCGCCGCGCCCCCCGAGCCAGACGTCGCCGTCGGCGCCCTCCTGGATGGCGAAGAGGACGGCGAGCGGGTGCGGCGCGTCGAACCACCGCTCCGCCCGGCCGGTCCGCCGGTCGATCCGGTGGAGGCCGCCCTGGACCGTCCCGGCCCACACGACGCCGGGGTCGCTCGGCGAGAGGTGGACGCCGAGGACCTCGGGCACCGCGAGGGGCCCGTCGGCCCCGCCGCGGAAGGCGGTGAACCGCGGCGGGGCGGCGTCGGCGTGGAAGGCCCCGCGGGTGGTCCCCACCCAGAGCACGCCGCCGCGCTCGACGAGCGAGAGCACCTCGGCCCGGTCGAACGCCTCGGCCAGCCCCGCCGCGGGCGGCATCGGCCCGCGCGTGCCGGCGCGGGCGTCGAGCAGCCGGACGCCGCCGCCGCGGTACCCGACCCACACGTGGCCCGGCCGGACGGCCGACGGCGCGAGGGCCCACACCGGCGCGCCGGCGCCCGCCAGCCGCCGGCGCCGCCCGTCGCCGACGCCGACCACGTCGCCCGTCTCGCGCCCGGCCCACAGCAGGCCGCCCGCCTCGGCGAGCGCCCGGACGTCCCGGAGCGACCGGTCGTGCTGGCCCGGCCCGCGCCCGACCCAGCTCAGCCCGCCCGTCGTGGCCGCGACCACGCCGCCGCCGGGCCGCGCGACGAGCGCCCGGATCGTGTCGGAGGCGACGTGCCCGCGGCGCGCCGAGAACCGCCGGACCTCGCCCCCGCCCACGCGCAGCAGCCCGCGCCCGACCGTCCCCACCCAGACCGGGTAACCCGCGGCGGCGTCGCCCACGGCGAGCGCGCGGACCTCGACGCCGTCGCCGAGGGGGACCCGCCGGAAGGCCGCCGCGTCGGGCGCCCGGCGCCACAGGCCGTCGGCGCCGCCGGCCCAGACCGCGCCGTCGGGCGTCGTGGCGAGCGCGTAGACGTAGCCGCCCTCCTCCTCCGCCCCGACCCCGTGGGGCCGGACCCGGACGCCGTCGAACCGGTCGACCGTCCCCTCCGAACCGAGCCAGACGAACCCGTCGCCGTCGGCCGCGATGGCCGTCACGGCGAAGCTGCTCAGGCCGTCGGGGAGGCCGAGGTGGCGGAACTGGAGCGGCGGCTGGGCCGCCGCGCCGGCGACGAACGCGAGGAGCGCCAGCCAGACGGCGACGCGCATGGGCACGGGCAACGGGGCCCGCGAACATAGGCCCGGACGGGCCCGTGCGCGGCGCCGCCCGCTAGTTGAACGAGCCGCAGGGGTACTCGCGCAGGAAGACCTTCCCCGGCTCGTCGTCGCCCGCCTCGGCGGCGTCCTCGAGCGTCCCGCCGCTCGAGACGGCGATCCAGCCGACCTGGAGGTGGACGCCCCCGTTGGCGTTGACCTCGAGCCGCGTGTCGACGGTCGTGATCGTCGAGTCGAGGGCGACGGTGAAGCTGGCCGGCGGCGCCTTCGTCTTCGAGAGGTTCGGGTCGATCTGCTTGAGGATCGCCAGCGCGTCGACGTTCTCGACCGGCCCCCCGCCGGCGGCCCGGTTGACGCGCGCGCGCCCGGCCGGCGTCGCCACCATCACGTCGACCGCCTGCATCAGCGCGTCGCCGTAGCGGACGGTGTTGGGGTTGTTGAAGTCGGGCTCGATCGACGTCGTGAGGTTGACGTTGAGGCCCCCGCCGCCCTCCGGCGGCCACTGGAAGGCCACGGCGCCGGGCTGCATCACCAGCTGGTCGACGTCGGACTGGCTCGCCGGGTAGACCTTGACCTGCCAGTCGAGCGGCCAGTCGGCCGCGGTCCAGACCGGGATGCCGGGCCAGCGGTCGCTGGCGGCGGCGATCAGGCCGGCCACGGTGGCCGCCAGCCCCGGCGGCGTCGTCGCGTTCCCGATCGTGTCGACGATCCCCTGCGCGTTCCCGCTCGCCTGGAGGGCGTCGGCGAGGTCGGTGTTGGTGCCGGTCTTGCCACCGCGGAAGTAGCAGTCGATGTCGCCGTAGAAG
>CAXRFJ010000017.1:0-3834 GCA_964229475.1 Rubrivirga sp. | reverse complement strand
GGGTTCGACTCCCCCCCTCTCCGCACGACGTCCCGCCCCGCTGGCGCCCGCCGCCAGCGGGGCGTTTCTGTGACCCCGCCCCCGCGCCCCTCGCCAGGGCCCGCACCGCCCGTCTGATCGTCCTGGCCGCCGTCGCCGGCGCGCTGATCGCGCTCGGCCTGTGGGCCCTCGGCCGCGGCGACGCGGGGGAGGCGGAGCCGGCGGCCGCCGAGGACCCCGTCGCCGCGATCGAGGCGCTCAACGCCGAGGTCGAGGTGTCCGGCGTCCGCCTCGAGGGCGGCACGCTCACGGCGACGCTCACCAACCGGTCGGCCGTGATGCTCGACCGCGCCGTGGCCCGGTTCGACCTGTACAGCGGCGGCGCCGTGGTCGGCGACGCGTCGGTCTCGACGTTCGGCCTCGGGCCGGGCAGCGCGGCCGAGGCCTCGACGGAGGTGCCCGGCCCGGTCACGGCCGACAGCGTGGCGGTCCGCGAGACGGTCGCGACGCCCGCGCCGTAGCCCCGGTCGCTCACCCGGCCGTGCCCGCCGCGGCGCCGAGGCCGGCGAGGCGGCCCGTCGCCCAGGCCCAGAAAAAGTTGTAGCCCCCGATGGGGCCGAATGCGTCGAGGACCTCGCCCGCGAAGTGGAGGCCCCTGTGGTGCCGGCTCTCCAGCGTCCGCGGGTCGACCTCGCCGAGGGCGACGCCGCCGCCGGTGACCTCGGCCTTTTTGTAGCCCTCGTCGCCGGTCCAGGGGAGCGGGTAGGCCGTGAGCGCGTCGAGGAGGCGGAGGCGCTCGTCGCGGCGGAGGTCGGCGCGGTTCCGGTCGGCCGGGACGCCGGCGTCGTCGAGGAGGCGGTCGGCGAGGCGCGCGGGGAGCGACTGCCGCAGGGCGCTCGCGACGAGGCCGGGGCCGGGCGCCGTCAGCACGGCCTCCCACGCCGCGGCGTCGTCGGGCGTCCACGCCACGCGGACCTCGGGCGCCTCCCCGCGCGCCCGCCCGAGCGCCGTCAGGTGCGACACGTTGAGCACGGACGGCCCGCTGTAGCCGCGGTGCGTAAACAGGAACCCCCCGGACGTCTCGAACGCGCCCCGCCCCTGCGGCACGCGGACCTGGGCGTCCGGGAGCGAGACGCCCGCGAGGTCGGCGTGCGGGGCCGGGGCCGCGAGGAGCGGGGCGAGCGCCGGGTACGTCGGCTCGACGCGGTGGCCGAGCCGCTCGGCCAGCCGGAGGCCGAACCCGTCGCTCCCCGTCTTCGGGACGGACAGGCCGCCCGTCGCCCCCCCCACCCGCCGCGCCCGGAGGGCGGGGCCGCCGCGGACCTCGATCCGCCACCCGTCGCCGTCGGGTTCGACCGCCGCCACGTCGGTCCCGAACCGGACCTCGGCGCCGGCCCGGCGGGCCGCCTCGACGAGCGCGTCGCGGACGTCGGTCGCGCGGTTCGAGGCCGGGAACAGCTTGCCCGTCTCGGGCTCGAGGGCGAGCGGCACGCCGAGGTCGTCCTCGAAAAAGGCCCGCTGGTCCGGGAGCGGCCACGACGCCAGGACCCGCCCCATCAGCCGGCGCGACGAGTCGGTCACGAACACGCGCTCGTCGACGACCGACGGGAGCACGTTGCACCGGCCGCCGCCCGAGACGACGATCTTCTTGCCGCCCTGGCGGGTCTTCTCGAGGAGGGCGGTCCGGGCCCCCGCGCGGGCCGCGAACGTGGCCGCCAGCAGGCCGGCCGCGCCCGCGCCGATCACGGCGACGTCGGTCGGGGCGGGGGCGTCGGGCATGGGGGCGGGGTGGGGGAGGGCCCCAACTCCCGAGCGGCCGGCGGCGATCCGGGCGCGCCGGGGCGCCCGCGGGCGGGGGCGCCGAAACGGCCCCTTGACAGGCCCGGGCGAGGGGCGTACACTGAGACTGTAACCGGTTACACCGCCGGTTGCTGCCCCTCTGGGCCGGTAGGCCCTTCTTTTTCACTTCGTTTCGGGAGCGCTTCCAATGGCCGTCACCATGCGCGACGTCGCTCGGCAGGCCGGGGTCTCGGTCGCCACGGTGTCCCGCGTGTTCAACGAGAGCGGGCCGGTCGGCGAGCGGACCCGCCAGCGGATCCTCCAGACGGCCGGCGCGCTCCGCTACGTCCCCAACGGGACGGCGCGGAGCCTGACCACCAACACCACCGAGACCGTCGGCGTGCTCCTCCCGAACCTCTACGGCGAGTTCTACTCGGAGGTGATCCGGGGGGTCGAGGGCGCCGTCCGCGCGCGGCGGTACCACACGCTCCTGTCGTCGGTCCACGACGGCCCCGAGGAGCTGGTCGCCGCGCTCCGCACGCTGGTCGGCCGCGTCGACGGGCTGGTGGTGATGTCCCCGGACATCGCGGCCGACGTGATCGAGGCGAACCTGCCCGAGGGCCTCCCGGTCGTGCTCCTCGGCGCGGCCGTGCCCGGCCACGCGGCCGTGACGATCGACAACGAGGCGGGCGCGGCCGAGATGACGGCCCACCTCGCCGGCCTCGGGCACCGCCGGATCGCCCACGTCGCCGGCGGCGCCGGCAACGCCGACGCCCAGGCCCGCCTGGCCGGCTACCGCCGGGCCGTCGCCGAGGCCGGGCTCGACGCCGACCCCGCGCTCGTGGTCGACGGCGACTTCACGGAGTCGTCGGGCTGGGCCGCCGCGCACGCGCTCCTCGAGCTCGGCGAGCGGCCGACGGCCGTGTTCGCCGCCAACGACTCGATGGCGATCGGCGCGCTCCGGGCCTTCCGCGAGGCCGGCCTCGACGTGCCCGCCGACGTGGCCCTCGCCGGCTTCGACGACATCCCCGTGGCCGAGTACGTCACGCCGGCCCTGACGTCGGTCCACGTGCCCATCCACGAGCTCGGCGCGCGCGCCGTCGAGACCGTGCTCGACGCGGTCCTCGACGGCTCCGACGCCCGCTTTACCACGCTCCCCACCCGCCTGGTCGTCCGCGAGTCCTGCGGCGCCGGCGGCTGACCCCGAACGTCCCCCCGACGAGGCCGCCCCCGGCCGCCCCTCCGTCACCACCCCCCCCCGCGTCCAGGCAACGCACTGCTACTCTCCTCGTGCTCGGCCTCCTGGTGGCCGCGCCGGCGCTCGCCCAGCCCGACCGCGTCGGGACGGACGTCGTCTGGGCCCGCGACGTCGGGTCCGCCACGATCACCCTCGACGGCATGCTCGACGAGCCCGAGTGGGCCGCCGCCGAGACGGTCCGGTTCCAGTGGGACAACCCGCTCGGCTTCCCGGGCAGCGGCCAGTTCTTCGAGACCAACCCGTTCGGCCTCACGGAGCCGGCCGACCCCACGGACGCCACGATGTACTTCCTCCGCAAGGGGAACGACCTCTACATCGGCATGATGGCCCAGGACGAGTCCGTCGGCGGGGCCACGAGCCTCTGGAACTTCGACGGGATCATCATGGCCATGACCAACAAGGCCAACCGCCCCGAGACGTTCACCGACCGCGACGATTACAGCGGGTTCGGCGTCGTCCGCGCGGAGTTCTTCTACGCGTGGTTCCACCCGGCCGACACGACCGACGCCGGCACCGTCGTCCCGGGGATCAGCCCCCGCGGGTTCTCCAACTTCTTCGGCGTCGGCTTCGGCGACCCGATGGACGCCGACCGGAACGCCGACGTCTGGGACTACGCCACGACCGTCGACGGCGTCGCCAACGACGACTTCAACGGCGGCACCGCGTTCACGCCCGACGTCGGCTACACGGTCGAGATGCGGATCGCGCTCGACTCGCTCGGGTGGAGCCTCTCCGACCCGATGTCGCGCGTCCCGATCAGCCTCGCCGTCGAGGACGCCGACTACGGCTGGCCGCAGGACCCCGAGCAGTACGTCGCC
>CAXRFJ010000016.1:0-4076 GCA_964229475.1 Rubrivirga sp. | reverse complement strand
GCCGCTGGGGTACACCGCCTCGGCCACGAACCGGCCGAGCTTGATCCGGCCGAGGGCCACGCCCTCCAGCCCGGCGCAGAACAGGAGGCCGTCCGACGCCGCCGACAGCCAGCGGGCGCCCTCGACGCCCTCCGGCGGGGCGATCGGCGTCGGCGCGCCGCCGTCGGTGGGGAAGGCGCGGAGGGCCCACGCCCCGTCGTCGGTGTCGCCGACCCGGGCCGAGGTGGCGCCCGAGCCGTCGGGCAGCGCGACGGCGTCCGCCCACCCGCTCCCGGGCCCCACGTCGAGGACGCGCCAGCCGTCGCCGCGGCGGAGCGCGGCGCGGGTCCCGGTCCGGATGAGGAGCTCGCCCCCCGGCCCCTGCGACACGCTCAGGACGGCCTCGTCACCGAACGGCGTCGCGACCTCGACGAAGCCGCCGCCCTCCCGCCGCGCGAGGCCGCGGAACGTGCCCACCCAGAGCGCCCCCTCGGCGTCCTCCCCGACCGCGTAGACGAACGGGTCCGGCAGGCCGTCGTCGGCCGTGAACGGGACGACGCGGCGGCCGTCGTAGCGCGCGAGCCCGGCGTCCGTGCCGAACCACAGGAACCCGAACCGGTCCTGGTAGACGGCCTGGACGTAGTCCGAGGGCAGCCCGTCGGCGCGCGTGAGCGCGTCGAAGGCCGGCTGCGCGTGGGCGGCAGCCGAGGCCACGAGCAGGGCGAGGAGGGCGCGGCGGAGGATGAGCGTAGGCCGGTAAGCCGTGTCGAATCTAGTGCGGAGGCCGCCGCGTCGGCCGGGTGGGTCACGGCGCCGGCCCCGGTCGAAGAATGGGGGAAGCGGGTCGAAATCCCGCACCCCGCCCCGTCCGTGCCGTTCCATACTCCCATGACCACGATCATCGACTACGGCATCGGCAACCTCCGGTCGCTGGCGAAGGCGTTCGCCGCCGCCGGCGTCGAGGCCGTCCGCACCGGCGACCCCGAGCGGATCGCCGCGGCCGACCGGCTCGTCCTGCCGGGCGTCGGCGCGTTCGGGGCGTGCGCGGCCGAGCTCCGGGACCGGGGCCTGGCCGGCCTCGTCCGCGAGCGGGCCGAGGCGGGCGTCCCGCTCCTCGGCGTCTGCGTGGGCATGCAGCTCCTGTTCGACGCCTCCGAGGAGCGCGGCGAGCACGCCGGCCTCGGGCTGCTGCCGGGCCGCGTCGTCCGCTTCCCGCGCGACCTCGCCGCCGGCGGCGAGCGCCTCAAGGTGCCGCACATGGGCTGGAACCGGCTCCGCACCGCCCGCCCCCACCCGATCGTCGAGGCCGACGACTGGGTCTACTTCGTCCACTCGTACCACGCGGCCCCGGCCGACCCGGCCGACGTGATCGCGACGGCCGACTACGGCGGCGCGGTGCCGGCGGTCGTCGGGCGCGCGAACGTCGTCGGCGTCCAGTTCCACCCGGAGAAGAGCGCGCGAGCGGGGCTCGCGATGCTGCGTAGGTTCGCGTCCTGGACCCCCTCCCCCACCACGGCCCCCGTCTGATGCTCGTCATTCCCGCCATCGACCTCCGCGACGGCCGGTGCGTCCGGCTCCGGCAGGGGCGCTACGAGGACGAGACGGTCTACTTCGACGACCCCGTCCGCATGGCCAAGCTGTGGCGGGTGATGAACGCGAAGGTCCTCCACCTCGTCGACCTCGACGCGGCGCGGACCACGCAGGACGAGACGAGCGACAACCGGGCCGTGATCGCCGAGATCGCCGCCGCGCTCGACGTGCCCGTCCAGGTCGGCGGCGGGATCCGGACGCTCGAGGACGTCCAGGCCATGCTCGACCTCGGCGTGTACCGCGTCGTGATGGGCACGGCGGCCGTCCGCAACCCGGACCTCGTGAGCGAGGTGATCGACCGGTTCGGCGCCAGCCGCGTCGTGGTCGGGATCGACGCCCGCGACGGCGAGGTGATGACGGAGGGCTGGGAGGCCGGCTCCGGCGTCGACGCGGTCGACCTCGCGCTCGACATGGAGCGCCGCGGCGTCCGCCGGTTCGTCTACACCGACATCTGCCGTGACGGGACGCTCGAGGGCCCCAACGTCGAGGCCTACCGCGAGCTGGCCGAGCGGCTCGACAAGGCCCACCTGACGGCCTCCGGCGGCGTCGGCGACTACACCGACCTCCTCGCGCTCCAGGCCGTCGAGGCCTCCGGCGTCGACTCCGTCATCGTGGGCCGGGCGCTCTACGAGAATCGGTTCCCCTGCCAGCAGTTCTGGTGCTGGCATCGCAAGAACGAGGTCGACCTCGAGCGCTTCTCGACGGCCCGCCTCGCCCTGCGGGGGGGCGGAGAGCGGGGCGCCGGGAGCGGAGCGGGCGGCTCGGCCTGACCCGCGGCCCGTCCCTCGCCCCCTCCCCCCGGACCCGCTCATGCTCGCCAAGCGCATCGTCCCCTGCCTCGACATCCACGACGGGCGCGTCGTGAAGGGCGTCCAGTTCGTCGACCTCGTCGACGCCGGCGACCCGGTCGAGCAGGCCCGGTTCTACGACGCTTCGGGGGCCGACGAGGTCGTCTTCCTCGACATCACGGCCACGCACGAGGGCCGCGCCACGCTCTACGACACGATCCGCCGGGCGGCCGACGAGGTGTTCATCCCGCTCACCGTCGGCGGCGGCGTGCGGGCCGTCGAGGACGTCCGGCAGCTCCTCGAGGCGGGCGCCGACAAGGTGGCCATCAACTCGGCCGCGCTCCGCGACCCCGACCTCCTCACGCGCGCGGCCGACGCGTTCGGCGCCCAGTGCGTCGTGCTGGCGATCGACGCGAAGCGGACGGGCGAGACGGCGAGCGGCTGGGAGGTGTTCACGCACGGCGGCCGGAAGCCGACCGGGCGAGACGCCGTCGCCTGGGCCGCCGAGGGCGTCCGCCTCGGGGCCGGCGAGCTCCTCGTCACGAGCATGGACCGCGACGGGACGAAGGTCGGCTACGACCTCGACCTCCTGCGCGCGCTCGACGCCGTCGTCGACGTGCCCGTCATCGCCTCGGGCGGGGCCGGGACGCTCGACCACCTCGTGGACGGCCTCACGGTCGGCCGCGCCGACGCCGTCCTCGCCGCCTCGATGTTCCACTTCCGGGAGGTGACGGTCGCCGAGGCCAAGGCCCACCTCGCCGAGGCCGGCGTGCCCGTCCGCCCCGTCGCGCCGTGAGCACGTCCGGGCCCGGCCTCCGCCTCCTCCGCCTCGGCCTGGCCGTGATCGTCGGCTTCCTCGTCGCCGCGGGCGCCTACCTCGGGTGGGCCGCCTGGGCGAACCCCGACGTCCGCCTCCGGCAGCCCCGCTGGGTCGAGGGCGCGTTCGACCACTCCTACTGGATCCCGGTGCTGGCCGTGACGCTGGGCGGCGCCGTGCTCGTCGCGCTCGTGCTGTGGAAGGCGGTCCGCCGCCTCCAGGCCGGCGAGGACCTGTACGAGGGGCGCCTCGGGCGGGGGCTCCGGCGCCGCGGCGAGCGGTTCGTGGAGGACGAGTAGCTTCGGGCGCCCCCTCCGACGCCGATGCGCTGGCTTCTCCTGTTCGCCGCCCTCGCCGCCCCGGCGCTCGCGCAGCCGACCGAGCTCGACCCCGACGCGCTCCTCCCGCTCATCGGCCGGCCCTGGGCCGAGGCGAAGGTGGGGATCCCGCCCCCCGACTCCGGCCGCGTGGAGGGGAAGGCCGGGACGCTGCGGTGGCGGGGCGAGGCGCACGACGTGGCCGCGATCTACGTCCACGTCCGGGGCGGCGCCTTCGCCGCCCTCGACGCGGTCGCCGCGCCGGCGGCGTACGGCGACTTTCTGCAGATGGCGGACACCGTGGCCCGAGAGCTCGGGACGCCCGGCGCGGACGGGTACTACGCGGCCGACCGGGTCCGCGAGATGGGCCGGCTCGGCGACACCGCCGTCGAGCTCCGGTTCGACCGGGCCCGGCACACCCTGTCGCTCCGCGCGCCTCAGCGCTGAGCGACCGCCTCGAACAGCGCCTCCAGCCACACGCGGGCGAGGGCGTAGACGCCGGGCGCCTCGCTCTCGCGCGGCCCGGCCACGTTGAGCCGCCCCGGATCCTGGACGGCGCTGTTCACCCAGCGCGCCGTCTCCCCG
>CAXRFJ010000015.1:0-2492 GCA_964229475.1 Rubrivirga sp. | reverse complement strand
GGTCCATCTCGCCGTGCCCCATCCCTCCGTGGAGCATCACGGGCTCGAGGCCGGACGGGTACGTCCCCAGCTGGACGACGCCGAGCAGCTCGCCGGTCGGCGAGAACGCGGCGAGGTTGCCGAACGCCTCCGGGCCCTGCGGCTCGCCCTCGGCGTCGAGGAACAGGAAGTCGGGCGTCCAGCCGCCGTTGAGGTTCGACGACGTCACGAAAAAGCGCGAGCCGTCGAACGCCGGCGCCGGGCTGTGCGGCTGGCTCAGCGGGGCGGCCTCGACCATCCGCACGATCTCGCGCGTCTCGCCGTCGAGGACGGCCACCGCGTCGCCGCGCTGGTCGGGGATCAGGATCGCCGAGCCGTCGTGGTTGGCGTGGGCGTGGTAGGGCCCGTCGCCGGCCGGGTGCACGTCGGTGAACTCGAGCTCGCCGTCCTCCGAGAGCGTGAAGAACAGGACCTCGTCGGTCGAGCGCGACGTGAGCGTGACCGTGTACGGGTACCCGGTCTCGCCCATGTCCATGCCGCCGTGGTCCATCCCCTCGTGGCTCATCCCCATGTGGTGCGCGCCGAGGATGCTGAAGTGGATGAACTCGCGCGGCGCGTTGATGGCCGGGATCGGCACGATCGTGACGTCGCCGGACTGGGCGTCGTAGACGAGCGCGCGGCTGAGCTCCTGCGTGCCCGTCAGCTCGGCCGTGATGGCGTAGCGGCCGTCGGGCGTGGCCGCCATCGCGTGCGGCACGTTGAACGGCGTCGCGACGGTCTCCATCGTCATCGTCTCGCGGTCGAGGATGCCGAAGCCCGTCTCCAGCGGGTCCGAGAGCGTCGAGCGGCCGACGAACAGGCGGCTCGTGGACGGGTCGAGCGACAGCATCCCCGGCGTGGCGAACCGGTCCTCCGTGCGCCCCAGCAGGACCGCCGGGTCCGACGGGTCGAGCGTGAGGTCGAGCGACACCTTCGCGACCACGCCGGCCGACACGAGCGAGACGTACATCGCGCTCCCGTCGGGCTCGAAGGCGAAGTGGTGGGGCCCGTACGGGTAGCTCTCGATGCCGAGGTCGTCGAAGTCGATCCGGCGGATGAGCCGGAGCGTCTCGGCGTCGATGAGCGCGACGTGGTTCTCGGCCTGGACGCCGGCCGCGAGCACGTGGTGCGCGTCGGCGAACGGGACCGCGTCGCCGTCGCGGGCGCCGGCCTCGATCCACCGCGCGAGGTAGGCGACCTCGTCGGCCTCCAGCTGGCGGAGGTTCGGGAACGGCAGCTCGGCGTCGGCGGGGAGGTCGCGCACGAACCGGAGCATCAGGCTCCCCTCGCTGTCGAACGGGACGACGAACCCGCTCGGCCCGGCCATCAGGACGTCCATGAGGTCGTAGTCGGCCGGGTCGGTCGAGCCGAGGACGGCGCGGGCCGCCAGCAGCGGACGGACGTACTGGTCGTAGTCGAGCGAGGCGACGGCGTCGTAGTCGACGGTCGACGGGTCGAACCCGTCGCCGGGGTCGACGACGTTGCCCGTCGTGTCACACGCGGTGAGGGCGAGGGCGAGAACGAGGCAGGAGGCGAGGCGGGGCATCGAAGGGGTCGACGGCGGTGGAGGAGTCGAACGCGGAGGACCGGGGCCAGTTCAGGGCCCGGGGCCCTCCGACGGGGAACGGGCGACGGCCGAGGACCGTGCCGACGGTCCCGTTCGTCGCACGGCGCGCGCGCTCGTCGGGCGTGGGAGCGGGACGGGCACGGGCGGCGGGCCGGGCGTTCGAGCCGCGAGCGGGGGGCGGCCCCGAGAGGCCAGAAGGTAGCGCACGCGCCCTCGGCTCCCGGTAGCTTGGGCGGCGTCCCCTCCGGCCGCCGTGCCCCTCCCCCGCCCGCTCACCCCGTCCGGCCGCGTCGCCGTGGTGTCCCCGTCGAGCGCCCCGCTCGACCCCGCCGACGCCGAGGCCGGCCTGCGCGCGCTCCGCCAGCGCGGCCTCGCCGTCGAGACCGTCGACGTCGGCGGGGGCCCGACGGCTTACCTCGCGGGCGCCGACGCGGCCCGCGCGGCCGCGCTCAACGCGGCCCTCCGCCGCGACGACCTCGACGCCCTCGTCTGCGTCCGCGGCGGCTACGGCCTCCTCCGGATCCTCGACCGGGTCGACTACGCCGCCGCCCGCGCCCGGCCCAAGCTGGTCGTCGGCTACTCCGACGTGACGGCGCTCCACCTCGCGCTCTACGCCGAGGCCGGCCTCCCCGGCGTCTCCGGGCCCATGGTCGCCTCCGACTGGGCCCGGGGCCTCGACGCCGAGACCCTCGCCGACTTCTGGCGCGTCGTCGGCGGCGACGCCGGCTACGACGTGCGGGGGCCGGGCGGCGAGGCGCTCGCGCCGTTGGCCGACGGCGAGGCCGAGGGCGTCCTGCTCGGCGGCAACCTCGCGCTCGTGACCGCCCTCCTCGGCACGCCGTACCTCCCCGACCTGGCCGGCGCGATCCTGTTCGTCGAGGACGTCGGCGAGGCGCCGTACCGGATC
>CAXRFJ010000014.1:0-6214 GCA_964229475.1 Rubrivirga sp. | reverse complement strand
CGCCCCCCCCGCCCCGGCCGCCCCGCCCGCCCCGCCCGCCCCGCCGTTGCCCGCCCCCGACGTCACAGAGCTCCTCGCCGACCTCCGGGCCGGCGACTCCGAGGCCGTCGACGCCATCCTGCCGCACGTCTACGGCGAGCTCCAGGACCTCGCCCGCCGCCAGCTCCGCGGCGAGCGCGACGGCCACACGCTCGACACGGCCGCGCTCGTCCACGAGGCCTACCTCAAGCTCGTCCGCCAGGACCGCGTGGACTGGCAGAGCCGGGCCCACTTCCTCGGCGTCGCGTCGCTGGCCATGCGGCGGATCCTCGTCAACTACGCCAAGAAGCGGCGGGCCGAGAAGCGCGGCGGCGGCGAGATCGCGGCGACGTACCACGACGGCGAGGTCGGGCGCGAGGCCAGGACGGACGAGCTCCTCGCGCTCGACGAGGCGCTCGACGGGCTCGCCGCGCGGAGCGAGCGCCAGGCGCGCGTGGTCGAGATGTGGTTCTTCGGCGGCCTCACGCACGCCGAGATCGCCGAGGCCCTCGGCGTCTCCGAGCCGACCGTCCGCCGCGACTGGCGCGTCGCGCGGGCCTGGCTGAGCCACGTGCTCGGCGACGACGGCGCCGCGGGCCGCGAGAAATCGGGCCGTGCGTGATCGGTCGCGCGGCGGTTCGGTGCGTCTGCGGTAGGCTCCCCTCCATGATGGCCGACGTCACCGACCGCTGGGCCCGCGTCCAGACCCTCTTCGAGCAGGCCCTCGACCGCCCGGCCGACGAGCGGTCGGCGTGGCTCCGCGCCGTCTGCGGCGACGACCCCGACCTCTACCGCGAGGTCGAGAACCTGCTCGCGGGCGACGCGAACCACCACACGCTCTTCGACGGCCGCGTGGCCGACCTCCTCGCGCCGGCCGACCTCGACGCGGCCCTCGCGCCCCGGCCCGGCGAGCACGTCGGGCCCTGGGTCCTGGGCGAGCGGATCGGGGCGGGGGGGATGGGCGCCGTGTTCCGCGCCGAGCGGGCCGACGACTTCGAGCAGACGGCGGCCATCAAGCGCGTCAAGCCGGGCATGGACTCGGAGGCCGTCCTCGCGCGGTTCCGCGCCGAGCGCCAGATCCTCGCGCGGCTCGACCACCCCGGCATCGCGCGCCTCCTCGGCGGCGGCCTCGACGCGGAGGGCCGCCCGTACTTCGCGATGGAGCTCGTCGAGGGCGAGCCGATCACGGACCACTGCGACCGCCTCGGGCTCGGCGTGGACGACCGGCTGGCCCTCTTCGAGCGCGTCTGCGATGCCGTCGCCTACGCGCACCGTCAGCTCGTCGTCCACCGCGACCTCAAGCCGTCGAACGTCCTCGTGGGGCGAGGGGGACGGGGCGGGGGGGAAGGGGGACCCGAGGGGGCGCCCCCCGCCTCGTCCCCCGTGCCGCCGGCGCCCCACGACAAGCTCCTCGACTTCGGCATCGCCAAGGTGCTCTCCGAGGACGCGGCCGAGGCCGGGCTGACGCAGACGGGCCACCGGCTCCTGACGCCGGCCGCGGCCGCGCCCGAGCAGGTCCGCGGCGAGCCGCCGACGACGGCGACCGACGTCTACGCCCTCGGCGGGCTGCTCTACCGCCTCCTGTGCGGCACGCCGCCGCTGGATCCGGGGCTCTCGCTCCTCGAGGTCGAGCGGGCCGTGCTGGAGGCCGCGCCCGAGCGGCCGAGCGCCCGCGTCACGCCCGAGGCGGCCCGGCTCCGCGGCACGACGGCGGCCGCGCTCGCCAAGCGCCTCCGCGGCGACCTCGACACGATCTGCCTCATGGCGCTCCGCAAGGAGCCCGAGCGGCGCTACGGCTCCGCCGCCGAGCTGCTGGCGGACGTCCGCCGCCACCGCGCGGACCGCCCCGTCGAGGCCCGCCCGGCGACGGCGGGGTACCGGGTCGGCCGGTTCGTCCGCCGTCACCGGGCCGGGGTGGCCGGGACGGCCGCGGCCGGGCTGGCGCTCGTCGCCCGGGCTGGGTTCTCCCCGGCCCGCCTCGCCGCCGAGCGCGACCGGGCCGAGACCGAGGCGGCCACCTCCGCCCAGACCGTCGAGTTCCTCCAGGGCCTGTTCGAGGGCGCCGACCCCGACGCGGCGCGGGGCCTCGAGCTCACGGCCGCCGAGCTTCTCGCCGAGGGCGGCCGGCGGATCCGGACGGACCTCGCCGGGCAGCCGGCGGTCCAGGCCGCGATGCACCTCACGATCGGGAAGGTGTACCAGGACCTCGGGGCCTACGACTCGTCGCGGGTCCACCTGGAGCGGAGCGTGGCCATGCGCGACCGCCTCGGCGACCCGCTGGCGGCGGCCGCGTCGCAGACGGCCCTCGCGTTCCTCCTGCGGCGGACCGGCGAGGCCGAGCGGAGCGTCGCGCTCCACCGGGCCGCCCTCGCCGCGCGGCGGAGCGCCCTGCCCCCCGACCACCCGCTCATCGCCGAGTCCCTGGCCTCGATCGGCGCGTCGCTCCACGACCTCAGCCGGTTCGACGAGGCCGAGGCCGCCTACCGCGAGGCCGTCGCGATCCTCCAGGGGACCGACCACCGCGAGGTCCTCGCCCAGTCGCTCGACAACCTCGCGGGCCTGCTCTACGACCGCGGCCAGTACGAGGAGGCCCTCGCCATCGGCACCCAGGGGCTGGCGATCAAGGAGGCGGTCTACGGGCCCGTCCACACGGCCGTCGCGGTCGCCCTCGGCGGGCAGGCCGTCGCCCTCCACGACCTCGGGCGGCTCGAGGAGGCCGGGGCCGCCTACCGGCGCGCCATCGAGATCGACCGGGAGCTCCTCGGCGAGGACCACCCGGACTACGCCATCGACCTCAACAACTACGGCACGCTCCTCTACGACCTCCGCGCCTACGACGAGGCCGAGGCCGTCTTCGACGAGGCCCTCGCGGTCAAGCGGGCGGCGCTGGCCCCGGACCACCCCCAGGTGGCCACCACGCTCAAGAGCCTCGGCTTCCTCTACAGCGACATGGGGCGGACCGAGGACGCCGTCCGCAGCTTCCGCGAGGCCATCGCCATCCGGCGCGCGGCGTACGGGGACGAGCACATGGGCGTCGCAGAGGCGACCGGCGGGCTGGCCCGGCTCTACACGACGGTCGGGGACCACGCCCGAGCCGAGCCGCTCTACCGGGAGACGATCGCGACCCTGTCCGCCGTGCTCGGCCCGGAGAGCCTCTACGCGCTGCTGTACCGCGTCCGCCACGCCGACGCGCTGCACCGGCTCGGGCGGGACCGCGAGGCCGCCGCCCTCTTCGAGCAGGCCGTGCCGGCCGCGCTGGCGGCGGCCCCGGACGGGTCGGAGAACCGCGGGACCGTCGCGTGGCTCTACGGCCAGTTCCTCGCCGACCGCGGCCGGTGCGAGGACGCGCGACCCCACCTCTGGGCGGCCCGCCAGACGTTCGCGGCCCTCGACCTCGCCGACGACGTGGCCGAGGTGGACCGCCGGCTGGCGGCCTGCCGATGAACGCCGGGCCCCGAGGCTGAGCCCGCCTGGCGGCGGGGCGAGCTAGGCCCCGTCGATGAGGCGCTGGAGGACGTCGCCGAGGTGGGCGGCGAGCGTGGCCTCGCTGCCGCCGAGCGCGCCCGACCCGATCACGTCGCGCGTGAGGGCGAACCCGAACAGGACGGCGACCACGAGGCCGGCCCGCTCGCGGGCGTCGGCGCCGCCGAGCCAGGCGGCCAGCGGGGACGCCACCTGCTCGGCGAGCGCGGCGCGGAGGACGCCGCCGGCCTCGGGGTGCGGGGCCGAGTGGAGCAGGACGAGCGTCGGGTCGAACCCCTCGCGGCGCGGCCGGAGGAGCCACCGCGCGAGCCGGTCGCCGAGCGTGTGGCGGTCGCCCACGAGGAGGTCGCCGATCGTGAAGCTGTCGCCGACGACCTCGGTGAACAGGCCGAGCTTGGAGCCGAAGTAGCGGTTGATGAGCGCCGCGTTGACGTCGGCCTCGCCGGCGATCTCGCGGACGCCGACCTGGCCGTAGCCGGCGTGCGAGAACTGGCGGCGGGCGGCGGCGAGGAGGCGCGCGCGCGTGGCGGCGCGGTCGCCGGTGACGGGCGGCTTGGGGCGGGCGGCCATCGGGGCGGGCAGAGGAGGCCCTTGTAAACCGCTGGCGACTCCCGGTTCCCCCGCCCCCGCCCGGGCCCCCGCCCGGGTCGTTGCCGGCCTCCGCCGCCGGGCCGTACCTTCAGGGCCGCTCTTGCCGCCCCTCTCCATGGTCCCCGACGACCCGTCGTCCCGCGCCGCGCGCGGCGACGGCCTCCGCTACCGCCGCGTCCTCCTCAAGCTGAGCGGCGAGGCCCTCCTCGGGGACCACGAGTTCGGCATCGACCACGCCGTGCTCGGCCAGTACGCCAGCGACGTCAAGGAGGCCGTCGACGCGGGCGCCCAGGTGGCCCTCGTCATCGGCGGCGGCAACATCTTCCGCGGCGTCTCGCCCCAGGGCTCGAAGATGTCGAGCCGCGCCCACGCCGACTACATGGGCATGCTGGCGACGATGATCAACGGGATGGCGCTCCAGGACGCGCTCGAGGCCGTCGGCCTCGACACCCGGCTCGTCTCGGCCATCGACATGAACGAGATCGCGGAGCCGTTCATCCGCCGCCGCGCGATCCGCCACCTCGAGAAGGGCCGCGTGGTCGTGTTCGGCGCCGGGACCGGCCACCCGTACTTCTCGACCGACACGGCCGCCGCGCTCCGCGCCGCCGAGGTCGACGCCGAGGTGATCCTGAAGGGGACCCGCGTCGACGGCGTGTTCACGGCCGACCCCGAGACCGACGCCTCGGCCCAGCGCTACGAGACCATCTACGGCGCCGAGGTGATCCAGCGCGACCTGAAGGTCATGGACCTCACGGCCGTCACGCTGGCCAAGGAGAGCGGCCTGCCCATCCTCGTCTTCAACATGAACCGGCCCGGGACGTTCGCCCGGGTCCTCCACGGCGAGCCCGTCGGCACGACCGTCCACTGGGACGACGCGGCCGAGCCGCTCGTCCTGGCCTAAGCGCCCCGCTGGCGCCCGGCGCCAGCGGCCGATCCTCCCCCGACTGCCATGATCGACGACTCTCTCCAAGACGCCCTCGCCGAGGCCGAGATGGACATGGAGGCCGCCCTCGAGCACCTCGTCCACGAGCTCAACACGATCCGCGCCGGCCGCGCCAACCCGCAGATGCTCGACGGCGTCCGCGTGGAGGCCTACGGCACGACGGTCCCGCTCAACCAGGTCGCCAACACGGCCGCGCCCCAGGCGGACCTCATCACGGTCTCGCCCTACGACAAGAACACGATCGGGGCCATCGAGCGCGGGATCACGGAGGCCAACCTCGGCCTCAACCCGACCAACAACGGCTCGCAGATCCTCATCTCGATCCCGCCGCTGACCGAGGAGCGCCGCCGCGACCTCGCCCGGACCGCCCGCACGAAGGGCGAGGAGGCCAAGATCTCGATCCGCAACGCGCGCCGCTCGGCCAAGGACACGATCAAGAAGACGGCCGCCGCCGAGTCGCTCTCCGAGGACATGGAGTACGAGGCCGAGCAGACGCTCCAGGAGCTGACCGACCGGTTCGTCGCTCGCGTCGACAAGACGCTGGACGCGAAGGAGAAGGACATCATGACGGTCTAGCGCCGCCCCCAGGCCCACCGAGGCGGGCGTTCTTCGGCGATCCTCCCAAGCCGGAGCCGCCGCGGGCGCCTAGATTGGACGGTCCCGGAGAGGTGCCCGAGTGGCTGAAGGGGCGCGCCTGGAAAGCGCGTGTGCGGTTTTTCCGTACCGAGGGTTCGAATCCCTCTCTCTCCGCCCCGACCCGAGAGCCGGCCCCGCACGCAGCGCGGCCGGCTCTCGTCTGTTCCGGCCTCGGGCGGGCCGGCCGGCCGGTCCGGGGCGTGGCCACGGAGACCGGCCCCTCGGAGCGGAGCCCTCCGGTCTCTCTCTCGCATCGGCATCGGCCGAGGTGGTCTGCCGGGGCGGGCGTTACGGCGCCCGGGTGGTGACGGCCCCGGCCCGGGGGGCTCCGCTCGGGCCGGAACCAACGGCGGCCCGCCTGCCCCACGCCGCCCCGCCGTACGAACCGCACGCCGGGGGCGACGAACCGCACGGGGCCGTCGCGGAGCCGGGCCTAGGGCTTGACGACGAGCCCGACGCCGAGGCGGACGATCGCGCTGTCGATCTCGTCGAAGTTGTCGGTCGACTCGCCGTCGAACGCCAGCTCGGTGAACCGGCCGCCCG
>CAXRFJ010000013.1:0-13276 GCA_964229475.1 Rubrivirga sp. | reverse complement strand
CCTCCGCGGCGTCCGCGACGCCGGCTACGAGACGCCGACGCCCGTCCAGGCCGCCGCGCTCCCCGTCGCGCTCGACGGGATCGACGTCGTCGGCGTGGCGCAGACCGGGACCGGCAAGACGGCCGCGTTCGTCCTGCCCATCCTCGACTACCTCGTCAAGGACCCGATGCCGGGCAAGAAGCGGCCGGTCCGCGCCCTCGTCGTCGCGCCGACGCGCGAGTTGGCGATCCAGGTGACCGAGGCCGTCGACGGCTACGGCAAGCACACGGGCCTCCGCGCCGCGACGATCTACGGCGGGGTCGGGAAGGGCAAGCAGCGGACGGCGCTCCGCAACGGCGTCGACATCGTGGTCGCCACGCCGGGCCGGCTCCTCGACTTCCTCGGCGAGGGCGTCCTCGACCTCTCGTTCGTCGACGTCCTCGTGCTCGACGAGGCCGACCGGATGTTCGACATGGGGTTCGTCAAGGACGTCCGCCGGATCGTGGCGGCCGTGCCCAAGGAGCGGCAGACGATGCTGTTCTCGGCGACGATGCCGCCGCCCATCCAGGAACTGGCCAAGAGCATCCTCTACAAGCCCGAGACCGTCGAGGTCGGCGAGCGGCGCGACCCGGCGGCGACGGTCGCCCAGCGGCAGATCCGTGTGGCCGAGGCCGAGAAGCAGGCGCTCCTCCACCACCTCATCGAGACCGAGCCGGTCGACCGGATGATCGTGTTCTCGCGCACGAAGTACCGGGCCGACCGGATCCGCAAGAAGCTCGACCGGGCCGGGTTCGACGCCGTCGCCATCCACTCGAACCGGTCGCAGGGGCAGCGCCAGCGCGCGCTCAAGGGGTTCGAGTCGGGCCAGTACCAGATCATGGTGGCGACCGACATCGCCGCGCGCGGGATCGACGTCCCGGGCGTCTCGCACGTGGTCAACTTCGACGCGCCGAACGTGCCGGAGGACTACATCCACCGGATCGGGCGGACGGGCCGGGCCGAGGCCACGGGTGACGCGATCACGTTCGTCTCGGCGGCCGAGGCCCCGAACCTCGCGGCCATCGAGAAGCACACGGGCCGGCGCATCGACGAGCTCCGGATCGACGGCTTCGAGGCGCCCGCCATGGCCGACGCGCTCGCCAACCCGAAAAAGCGCTCGAACCCGAAGGGCCACAAGAACCGGCACAAGACCGGCGGCCGGCCCGGCGGCGGCCGCCACACCGGCGGGCGCTCGAAAACGGGCCGCGGCAACCGCTAGCCCCCTCCGCCTCGGCGCTGAGGCGGACCGAGCTACAGGTCCCGGAGGAACGGGTTCGTCCGCCGCTCGGCGCCGACCGTCGTCCTGGGGCCGTGCCCCGAGTAGACGACCGTGTCGTCGGGCAGCGTGAGGACCTCGTCGCGGATCGACGCCAGGAGGACGTCGAGGCTGCCCTGCCAGAGGTCGGTCCGCCCGATGGAGCCCTGGAACAGGACGTCGCCGCCGATCAGGAGTCCGTCGGCCTCGGAGTAGAAGGCGACGGAGCCGGGCGAGTGGCCGGGCACGTGGCGCACGCGGAGCGTCGCGTCGCCGAGCAGGATCTCGTCGTCGGCCGCGAGGTCGTGCGCGGGCGGCGGCGGCGGGTCGACGCGGACGCCGAACAGCTCGCCCTGGACGACGGCGTTGTCCAGCAGCGGCGCGTCGGCCGGGTGGAGCTGCCAGCCGCCGTGCTCGGCGTCGGCGCCGTAGCGCTCGGCGAAGTGGTGGCACCCGAACACGTGGTCGATGTGGGCGTGCGTGAGGAGCAGGTGGCGGACCGTGAGGCCGGCCGCCTCGACGTAGGCCTCGACCGCCTGGCGCTCGGCCCGCGACGCCGTCCCCGGGTCGACGATCGCGGCCTCGCCCTCGGACGACAGGACGTAGGTGTTCTCGGCGAACGGGCTGACGACGAACGACTGGACGGAGAGCGGCACGGCGGGACGGGTCGGCCCGCCTCGGGGCCGAACCGGAGGTCGGCGCAGTCGGGCGGGGGGTGTCGGAAGAATCGGCGCCCCATGCATGTCCGAGCGCCCGCGCCCGTTCCGCCCGCGGCGCGCCTCCGTGCCATTTCCCCGCTCCCGTCCTCCGTTTCCCGCGAGCTTACCCGCGTGATCACGCGCCTCCACCGCCAGATTCTCAAGGGCCTGCCGCTGCCGTTCACGGCCGCGCTGCTGACGCTGCTGTTCCTGCTGCTGATGCAGTTTTTGATCCACTACCTCCCCGACCTCGTCGGGCGGGGGCTGCCGTTCGTGGCCGTGGCGGAGCTGATTGCGTACAGCCTCGCCTACATGGTCACGCTGGCGGTCCCGATGGCGTGGCTCGTGGCCCTCCTGGCGTCGTTCGGGCGGCTGGCCGAGAGCCGGGGCTACCTCGTGGCCAAGAGCGCCGGCGTGTCGCTGCCGCGGCTCGCGTGGCCGACGCTCGTCGTCGGGCTCCTGCTCACGTCGGGGATGGTGTACTTCAACAACGAGATGCTGCCGGAGGCGAACTACCGGCTCAACGGGCTCTGGCGCGACATCCGCGTGAGCCGGCCCGGCTTCGCCCTCACGCCCGGCGAGTTCTACACCGACGTCGACGGCTACGCCATCCGCGCCGACGCCATCCCGCCCGACTCGAACGGCCTCCTCCTCGGCGTGACCGTGTTCGAGGGCGGCGCCGGGGGCGACGCGGCGACGCTCACGGCCCGGAGCGCCCGCCTCCAGACGCAGTACGGCGGCCAGCGCCTGACGATGCTCCTCGAGGACGGCGCCATCCACCGCCGCTCGCCCGACCCGCAGACCGACCACTACGAGCGGCTCACGTTCGACCGCCACCGCATGGCGTTCGACCTCTCCGGCCTCGGCGGCTTCGAGCGCCGCGACACCGAGGTCGGCCGGACCGACCGCTCGATGCGGACGTCCGAGATGCTCGCCGTCGTCGACTCGCTCGACGGGCTCGCCGAGGCGCACACGGACTCGGTCCGCGCCGCGCTCGACCGCTGGGGCGAGTCGCCGACCGGCGAGTACTCGAACGTCCGCCGCGTCGACTCGACGGCGACGGCCGAGGCCGCCCGCATCGGGACCGACCGGCCGGCGCTCGACGGCCTCGCCGACCCCGACCGCGAGGCGGTCTACGACCTCGCCCTCATGCGCGCGCGCTCGATCGGGGTGGAGGCCGAGACCGCCGTCGCCGCGCTCGACCGCGACCGCCAGCGGGCCGACCGCTTCCGCGTCGAGATCTACAAAAAGAACTCGATCGCCCTCGCGTGCCTCGTGTTCGTGCTCGTCGGCGTGCCGCTCGGGCTGGCCGTCCCGCGGGCCGGCGTCGGCGTCGTGGCGGCGCTCGCCGTGTTCGTGTTCCTGTTCTACTGGATCTCGCTCGTCGGCGGCGAGAAGCTGGCCGACCGCGAGATGCTGCCGCCGGAGCTCGGGATGTGGGCGGCGAACGTGATCATCGGCGCGCTCGGGGTGTACCTCGTCGTCCGCGAGACGCGCGACCCGGCGTGGCGCGACCCCGTCCGCGCGCTGGCGGGGCGGTTCAAGCGAAGAGGTTGAGCAGGTCGAGCGAGTTCAGCGAGTCTCGCGGGTTCGATCCCGCCCAACCCGCGTAACCTGCTCGCCCCTCCAAATCCACCCCGATGCTCGTCCTCGTCCCCACGCCCGTCGGCAACCTGGAGGACCTCACGTTCCGTGCGCTCCGCGCGCTCAAGGAGGCCGACGTCGTGGCGTGCGAGGACACGCGGACGTCGGGCGTCCTGTTCAGCCACTACGGCATCGAGACGCCGCGCGTGAGCTTCCACATCCACAACGAGCACGCGAAGGCGGGCCAGCTCGTCGAGCGGATGGAGGCCGGCGAGACGGTCGCGCTCGTCTCCGACGCCGGGACGCCGGGCATCTCGGACCCCGGCTTCCTGCTCGTCCGCGCCGCCGCCGAGGCCGGCGTCCGCGTCGAGGCCCTCCCGGGGCCGACGGCGTTCGTCCCGGCCCTCGTCGCGAGCGGCCTCCCGTGCGACCGGTTCGTGTTCGAGGGCTTCCTCCCCCACAAGAAGGGCCGCCAGACGCGGATCCTGGCGCTCGCCGACGAGCCGCGGACGGCCGTCCTCGACGAGAGCCCGCACCGCCTCGTGACGCTGCTCGGCCAGCTCGGCGAGCACCTCGGGCCGGACCGCCCCGCCGCCGTCGCCCGCGAGATCTCGAAGGTCCACGAGGAGGTCCGCCGCGGGACGCTCGCGGAGCTCGCCGAGCACTACGGCGCGCAGGCGAAGGTGCGCGGCGAGATCGTGGTCGTCGTCGGCGGCGCCGGCTAGAGGGTCGAGCGTCGAGGGTGGCACCGACTCGGCCCACCTCGGCGGTCGGCCCGAGGCGGCCACACCCGGCGGGCCGCGGGCGCCCGGATCCGCTATCCTCCCCTCTCCATTTTCCGGTCCCCGTGCGTCTCTCCTTCCTCGCCCTCCTCGTCGCCACGGCCGCCTGCGCGCAGGTCGAGCCCGCGTCCGGGCCGCCCGCCGGCCCCGTCACGCTCGGCGGGACCGCGCCCGACACGACGGCCGAGGAGCGGACCCCGACGGAGGCCGCCGTCGCCGCCACGATCGCCGGGCCGGGCGTCCACGTCGTCCACTTCTGGGCCCCGTGGTGCGGCAACTCGCGCGCCGAGTTCGAGGCCGGCTGGTACGAGGTGGTCGAGGCGAATCCCGACGTGTCGTTCTCGTTCGTCGCGATCTGGAACGACGGCCGCGACTCCGCCGACCGGCTCGCGCGCTACGGCATCACGCCGGGCGACCACGTCGCGGTCTACGCCCAGCCCGACCGCGGCCCGAGCGCCGACCGCGCCCTCCGCCGCCGGACGTTCCTCGGCCTCCCCCTCAGCTGGACCCCGACGACCTGGGTCTTCAACCGCGACGGCCAGCTGGCCTACGCCTTCAACTACGGCGAGGTCTCGCCCGACATGCTGGCGACCGCCATCGCGCACGCCCGCGACGAGTGGATGCACGACTGAGACATGAGGGTCGAGGCGGAAGGCGTGAGGCGCCGCCCCCAGCCCTGGCCAGCTCCCTTCCACCTCACCCCTCCGCCCGCACGCCTCATGACTGAGCACGCCCCCACCGACGACGCCCTCCGCGACCTCGTGAGCGCCGACGGCGTCCACGTCGTCCACGTGTGGGCGCCGTGGTGCGACAACTCCCTCAACGAGCACGGCCCTGTGTGGGCGGACTGGCGGAGCCTCGGCGCCGACTCGGTCACGTTCGTGACGGTCTGGAACGAGGGCGAGAGCGGGGCCGAGACGCTCCGCGAGACCGGCGTCGAGGGCGTCCGCGAGCTCGTCGTGCCCGGCCCGAAGCCGGAGCCGCCCGACCGCCGGCTCCGCCTCCTCGGCGTCCCCGTGTCGTGGATCCCGACGACGCTCGTGTTCAACCGGAACGGCCTGCTGGCGACGGCCTTCAGCTACGGCGAGGTCTCGCGCGAGCCGTTGGTCGAGGCCATCGGAGGCGCCCGGAGCAGCTGGTGACTCGGCCCGCCTCGGCACCGAGGCGGAACGGGTCAGGCGAGGCGCTGGACGCCGGCGGCCGACGCGAAGGCCGCCAGCCGGTCGGCGTCGAGCGCGCCGTCGGGGCGGAGCCCGCTGCACACGTCGAGCCCCCACGGCCCGACGGCCCGGACCGCCTCGGCGACGTTGCCCGGGTGGAGCCCGCCGGCCAGGAACACCGGGACGTCCAGCAGTTCGCGGATCGTCCGGCTCACGCGCCAGTCGTGGACGCGGCCGGTCCCGCCGAGCTCCTTCGTGTCGAGCGTCGGGTCGCCCGAGTCGAGGAGGACCGCGTCGACGTGGCGGGCGACCCGCTCGGCCTCGGCGATCGCCGCCGGCCCGGTCACGTGGACGACCTGCCACAGCGACCGCCCCGGCAGCTCGGTCCGCAGCCGCGCGTAGACGGCCGGCCCCACGCGGTCGACGATCTGGACGGCCGACACGCCCGCGGCGTCGGCCTGCCGCGCGATCGTGCCCGCGTCGGTGGCGCTCGTGAGGAGCACCGACATGACCGGCGGCGGCGTGGCCCGCGCGACCTCGGCGATGGCCTCGTCCGGGATCACGCCCGGCCCGCTCGGCATCGCGCCCACGAGCCCGACCGCGTCGGCCCCGAGGCCGACGGCGAGGCGCATCTCCTCGACCGAGGCGACGCAGCAGACCTTCAGGCGGGGAAACAGCGGGGCGTCCATCAGTCGGGCAGCGGGGCGCGGTGGTCGGGGTCGAGCAGCCGGCCCCAGACGGCGTCGTACGGGTGGACGGCCTCCGTGGCCCGCCCGGCGCGCACGAGCGGGCGGCCCTCGTTGGCCCAGCGGAAGATCGAGCCGGCCAGGTTCTCGACGCGCGCGAACCCGGCCGTCCGGAGCCGCCGCGCGACGGCGCCCGACCGGACGCCGACGGAGCAGTAGACGACGATGGGCCGCTCGCGGTCGATCCCCTCGAGCGCGTCCGCCAGTTCGGCCGGCGACGCGTCCGGGTCGACGCGGTGCGCGCCGGGGAGGTGCGAGACGGCGTACTCCGCCTCGGTGCGCGCGTCGAGGAGGACGGGCGTCACCGTCGAGTCCGCGAGGCGGGCCGCGAGCGCGGCGGTCGTCGTCGTGGGGACGTCCGAGAAGCGGGCGGCGAGGTCGCGGTCGACGGCCCGCCACGCCAGCGAGCCCGGGCGGTGGGCGCCGCGGGCGGCCCACCACCACACGCCGCCGGCGACGGCGAGGGCGACGAGGAGCAGGACGACGGCGAGGCGCATGGCGAACGAACGGGCCGGGCTCGGGCGGAGTGCCCCCCGCGCACCCGAAATGCACAGGGGATCCCGTTGGGCCGCCCCGGAGCCCGCCGCGCCCCGGGCTATCTTCGCGACTCGCCACAGCCCCCGACCGGCCCCCCGCATGACCGGCAAGCTCATCGACCGCCTCGTCGCCGCCGCGGTCTTCGTCTACGCCTTCGCCGTCTACCTCGCCACGATGGCGGAGACGGCCCCGTTCTGGGACTCGGGCGAGTTCATCGCCATCGCGAACGGGCTCGAGGTGAGCCACCCGCCGGGCGCCCCGTTCTACATGCTCGTCGGGCGGCTCTTCGCGATGGGCGCCCCGCTGTTCTCGGGCCTCAGCCCCGAGCCGGTCGCGTTCGCCGTCAACCTCGTGTCGGTGCTGTGCAGCGCGCTGACCGTCCTCCTGACGCACCTCGTGATCGTCCGCTTCGTGCGGATCTGGGCGGGCCACCCGGCCATGTGGACGCCGGCCCAGCGGGTCGGGGCCAACGCCGGCGGCGTGATCGGGGCGCTCACCTTCGCCGTCACGGACTCGTTCTGGTTCAACGCCGTCGAGGCCGAGGTCTACGCCATGTCGATGCTGTTCACGGCGCTCGTGGTGTGGCTCGCGCTCGTCTGGCGCGACGCGACGCGGGCCGAGGAGGCCGAGCTGGCCAAGCGCGGCGAGCACCCGTTCGGGCTCCACGCCGACCGCTACCTCGTGGCCATCGCCTACCTGTTCGGCCTGGCCATCGGCGTCCACCTCCTCAACGTCCTGACGCTGTTCTTCATCGCCCTCGTCGTCTTCTTCCAGAAGGCCGACCGCGACGACTGGTCCACGGCCGACCGCGTCAAGGGGCTCCTCCTCAGGGGCGCGATCTCGGTCGTCGTGTTCCTCGTGATCTACCCCGGCGTGGTCCAGACGCTCCCGACGCTGGCCGGCGCCTCCGGCGCGCCGACGCTGTTCCTGATCGCCGTCGTCGGCGCGCTCGTGGCCGCCGTGTGGTACACCCAGAAAAAGGGGATGCCGGTCGCGAACCTCGCCGCGCTCGTCGTCACGCTCGTGATCCTCGGGTACTCCTCGTACGGGCTCATCTTCATCCGCTCCGCCGCCGACCCGCCGATCGACGAGAACGACCCGGAGACGGCGGAGGCCATCGTGAGCTACCTCAAGCGCGAGCAGTACGGCTCGACGCCGCTCCTCTCCGGCGAGACCTACAACGAGCGGACCGGCCGCGTCGACGACCAGACGACGTTCCCGCGCCGCTACTCGTCGGCCCCGCAGCACACCCGCGTCTACGCCCAGTACGACTCCGACTGGGACTTTTTCTGGCAGTACCAGCTCGGCCACATGTACGGGCGGTACTTCATGTGGCAGTTCGTCGGGAAGGCGGCCGACGTCCAGGACGCGGGGTGGTACAGCGGCCTCGGCGAGGCGCCCGCCACGGGCCCCACGCCATCGGAACGGGCCGGGCAGAACGCCTACTTCTGGTTGCCCCTCCTGCTCGGGCTGTTCGGCCTCGCCGTCCACGTCCAGCGCGACTGGCGGCGGGCGCTCGCCGTCGGCGTCCTGTTCCTGATCACGGGCGTCGGGATCATCCTGTACCTCAACCAGACGCCGTTCCAGCCCCGAGAGCGCGACTACTCGTACGTGGCGTCGTTCTTCGCCTTCTCGCTGTGGATCGGGATCGGCGCGACCGGCCTCGTCGAGATCGTGTCCGAGGCGCTCGAGGGCAAGGCGGCCGGGATGCGGAAGGTGGCCGGGCTGGCCGTCGCCGTCCTCGCGTTCGCGGCCGTGCCGGGCTGGATGGCCGTCGAGAACTACGACGACCACGACCGCTCGGGCCGCCGGATCGCGACCGACTTCGCGCGGAACCTCCTCGAGAGCACGGCGCCGAACGCCATCCTGTTCACGAACGGCGACAACGACACCTTCCCGCTGTGGTACCTCCAGGAGGTCATGGGCGTCCGCCGCGACGTCCGGGTGGTCAACCTGTCGCTCCTCAACACGGCGTGGTACATCCGCCAGCTCCGCGACCAGTACAGCCGCGAGAGCGCGCCGCTGCCGATGTCGATCACCGACGCCGACCTCGCCGGCATCAGCGGGCCGCCGACGGAGCGGGCCACGGGCGCCCTCGCCCCGCGGATCATCTCGGACACCGAGGTCGCGCTCCCGGTCGACGCCTCGGCGTTCGCCGACGACCGCGTGGCCGGCCGGATCCCGGCCTCCGCGATCCCGGACCGCGTGACGTGGACGCTCCGCGGCCAGCCCTACGGCGACGGCCAGAGCGTCCTCTACACGGCCGACCTCGCCGTGCTCGACATCCTCCGGTCCGTCGCGCAGGAGGGCTGGCAGCGGCCGGTCTACTTCGCGGGCACCGTCGCGCAGGCGTCGGAGCTCGGGCTCCAGCCGCTCTTCCAGAACGAGGGCCTCGCCCGGCGCGTGGTCCCGCTCGAGCGGCCCGGCGGCGGGCCCGACGGCGTGACGGTCCCCGAGATCGCGCTCGACCGGCTCGGCAAGTTCCGCTTCGGCGGCCTCGGCGACCCCGACGTGTACCACGACGAGAACGCCCGCAACATGGCCGACGGCTACCGCATCCGCGTCGGCTCCATCGCCACGCGCCTCGCCGAGGCGGGCCGACCGGCCGACGCGCGCGCGCTCCTGGACCGCCTCCAGCAGGAGATCCCGACGACGACGATCCCGGCCGGCTTCGGCTCGTTCCTCACCCTCGCCGAGGCCTACGACGCCGCCGGCGACCGCGAGCAGGCCGCCGCCATCTTCCGCGAGGCCGAGTCGATCGCCCTCCGCCAGCTGACCGCCGCGCGCTCGGCGTCGGCGCAGGAGGAGGCGTTCCAGCTCGTCCAGTACATCCAGTCGGCCTACGTGCTCGACGGGAAGTACGAGGCGGCGTCGGCGTTCATGGACCGGATCGCCGACGCGACGGGCAACGACGCCGTCCGCCGCTCGGCCGACGACTTCCGCCGCGAGGCCGAGGCCGTCCTCGGCCCCAACGCCGCGGCGCCCGACTCGGCCGGCGGCCAGGGCTGACGGCGGCCCCCGCGCCTCGTAGTTTCCAGTCCCGCCGCCCCCCGCCCCGATGCCCCAGCCCCTCCCCGACGCCGACCTCGACCGCGCGGCCGCCGTGCTGGGCGTGACGCCCGAACGCGACGGCGGCCTCACCCGGCTCGCGCTCTCGGACGCCGCGAGCGGCCGGCGCCTGGCCGTCGAGGTCACGCGCGGCGAGAGCGGCCCGAGCGTCAAGGTCTACGGGACCGAGTCGCACCTCGAGCTCCACGACTGCGCCGGGCTCGTGACGTCGGAGGAGCTCGGCGAGGTCATCTTCTTCGCGCGCGGCGGCGGGCGCGTGGCCGGGCTCGTGATCGAGCGCGAGGCGGCGTGCTCGCTCTACGCCAACGTCTCCGAGAAGCTGCTCTCGGCCGACTTCCTGACGGTCGCGCCGGAGGTGGCGCAGGCCGCCGTCGTGCTCTCGCTCAGCGAGCCCCTCTTCGAGGGCGACTGGACGCCGGAGAGCTCTCCGGACGCGTGAGCCCGGCCGAGGACGGCCCCGAGCCCGGCCTCGAGGTCCACCACGAGCACGCGACGCTCCGGGTGGCCGACGGGCCGGTCCGCGCCGTCGTCGAGGCCGTGTGTGCCGGCGAGGGCGTCGAGGTCGCCTGCCTCGGCGTGATCCTGGGCGACCACGCGCTCGTCCACGAGCTCAACCGCGAGTGGCTCGGCCACGACTACGAGACGGACGTCGTGTCGTTCGTGCTCGACGAGGAGGCCCAGGCCGAGGGCGTGCTCGACGGCGAGGTCTACGTCGACCTCGACACGGCGGCCGAGCGGGCGCCCGAGTTCGGCGTCCCGATGGAGACCGAGGCGCTCCGCTACGTGGCCCACGGCGTCCTCCACCTCTGCGGCCACGACGACGCCACGGACGCCCAGCGCGCGGCGATGCGGGCGCTGGAGGACCGGTACCTGGAGGCCGCCGGGCTCGGAGGCGCCCAACCGTAGGGCCACGCCGGCGGCGTGCCCCTCTCCGCCTCGGCACCGAGGCGGGGGCCTCAGCCCACCAGCTTCCGCAGCGGCTCCGCCACGCGCACGACGTGCTTCGCCGTCGACATGATGTAGAAGTGGATGCCGGGGACGCCCGCGTCGAGGAGCTCCTCGGCCTGCTTCCGGGCCCACTCCACGCCCACCTCGGCGACGTGCTCGGGCTTGGCCGCCTCGACCTCGGCCGCGAGGGCCTCCGGGATCTCGGTGTGGAACGCCCGCGGGAGCGACCGGAGATGCCGCTTCGACGTGAGGATCTTGAGGCCCGGCACGATCGGCACGTCGATGCCCACGTCGCGGCACTTCTCCACCCAGCCCAGGAAGTGCCGGTTGTCGAAGAACATCTGGCTCACGACGTAGTCGGCCCCCGCGTCGACCTTCCGCTTGAGGTTCAGCACGTCCCACGTCATGTTGGGCGCGTCGGCGTGCTTCTCCGGGTAGCCGCCGACGCCGATGCAGAAGTCGGTCGGCGCGGCGTCGAGGAGGTCCTCGAGGTACCGGCCCTCGTTCATGTCCCGGATCTGGCCCACGAGATCACACGCGTACGGGTGCTGATGCCGGTCGGGCCGGTGGGCCTTGACCACGTTCGTGTCGTCGCCGCGGACGGCGAGCACGTTGTGGATGCCGAGGTAGTTGAGCTCGATGAGCGCGTCCTCCGTCTCCTCCTGCGAGAACCCGAGGCAGAGGATGTGGGGCACGGCGTCGATGCCGAACCGGTGCTGGATGGCCGCGCAGAGGCCGAGCGTGCCGGGCCGCTTCCGCTTGACGCGCTTGCGGATCGTCCCGTCGGCCATCTCCTCGTAGACCTTCTCCGCCGAGTGGCTCGTGACGTCGATGAAGGGCGGGTCGTACGGCTTGAGCTGGTCCACCACGCCCAGCACGTCGCCGACGGAGCTCCCGCGGGTGGGCGGGATGATCTCGTACGAGAAGAGCGGGCCGTCGGCGCGGTCGTAGTGCTCGGTGACTTTCATCGGGGGCGGGCCGGGGGGAGCCTCCAAGATCCCTCACGCGCGCGGCGGCTGCCAGCGGGGGGCGCGATCGGCCCGGGCCCTAGTTTCGCCGGAGCCAGAGGTCGTCGAAGAGCGGGTTCGCGGGCGGCCCCGCCGGGCCCCCGCCCGAGGCGGACTCGGCCACCGAGCGGCGCGCCCGCTCGTCCTCGATGATGTCGCGGAGGCGGACCGGGACCGACTCGCCCCGGGCCGTCCGCCGCCGCCGCCCGCTCGCCGGGTCGAGCGGGAGCGCGTCGTCGTGGAAGAGGAGCTGGTACGCCGTGACGCCGGCCCACACCGCCATGAGGAGGATCGCCGGCACCGCGATCCAGAAGAAGGCGACGAACGAGGCGGCGACCGGCGGCATCGGGCTCTACTCCGTGGCCGTCTCGGCCGGGGTGGTGACGGCGGCGTCGAGGGCCTGCGAGCCCGCGGCGTCGGTCTCGGGCGTCCCGAAGAGCTCGGGGTCGGCCGTCTCGCGCACGAGCGGGGCCGCCTCGAACTCGTCGGCGATCTCGGACTGGACCTCCTCGGCCTGCAGCACCTCCTCCTCGAGCACGTCCGTGGGGACCGCCGAGAGCTCCTCGAACGTGTCGCGGAAGGCGAAGTCGAGGAAGGTGAACCCGAAGAAGATGATCAGGAACGACGAGCTGCCCAGGAAGACGAGCATGTTCGTCTTGGTGCTCTCGAACTTGAGCCCCATGAACCGGGACGCGACCCAGTAGACCTTGACCGAGGCGATCCCCAGCGCGAGCGGGACGCTGAGGAAGCCGACCGGGAGGGCCGGGTACTCCAGCTCCAGCCCGAACACGTTGGCGAAGCCGCGCTCCCAGAGCGCGAGCACGACGGTCAGGAACGTGAGGCCGACGAGGACGGCGAACGTCTTCTTGAGCGTCGCCGCGTCGAACACGTGGTGCCCGCCGTGGCCGGTGTGCTCCTCGTGCCCCTCAGAATGTGCGGAAGTGGACATGTGGACGGGTGTCCGAGTGACCGAGCGGGGTGGCCGAGCGCCGCGCGTGCACGCGCGCCCCTCCCCCCTCGCCGACTCAGATCAGGTACATGAGGGGGAAGACGAAAATCCAGATGATGTCGACGATGTGCCAGTAGAGGCCCACGTTCTCGACCGGGGTGTACCACACGCTGGAGTAGTCGCCGCGCTGGGCGAAGAACACCAGGAAGCCGATCGCGATGATGCCGATCACGATGTGGAGCGCGTGGATCCCCGTCATCACGTAGTAGATGGCGAAGAAGATGCCGGCGCGGCGGTTCGAGAAGATCTCGCCCTCGCGGCCGTGGCCGGAGCCGTGGTCGTCGCCGTGCTCGGTCTCGAGGCCGGCCGTCGCCAGCTCGCCGGGCGCGTCGGCGGTCGCGTGCGCGGCCTCCGAGGTCGCCGCCGCGTCGAGCGCGGCGCCGGCGCCGGCGGCCTCGACGGCAGCGGGCTCGCCGGTCGCGGCGCCCTCCCCGCTCGCCGCGAGGTCGGCCGCCTCGGCGTC
>CAXRFJ010000012.1:0-11054 GCA_964229475.1 Rubrivirga sp. | reverse complement strand
CGACGATGCGGTCCAGGAACAGCTCGACGAGCACGCGCAGCCGGTCCCCCAGCGCGGCGTCGGGCCAGACGCGGTGGAGCGCGGTGTACGCCTCCAGCACGTGGAGGTGCGTGTTCATCGACTTCGGCGCGTCGGCGTCCTTCTCGCTCAGGCGGAGGTCGGCGGCCGGGCCCCAGTCGCGGGCGAAGGCCTCCACGTAGCCGCCGTGGACCGGGTCGACGGCGCGGTCCTCGACGAGCCGGAACAGGTCCTGCGCCCAGGCCAGCGCCTCGCCGTCGCCGCGCTGGCGGGCGTGCTCGGCGAGGGCGTAGATCGTGAACGCCTGCGCGTAGACCTGCTTCTTGTCGTCGACCGGCGTCCCGTCCGGGGCGACGGTCCAGTAGACGCCGCCGTGCTCGGGGTCGGCAAAGTGGGCGCGGAGGGCGTCGTAGGCGCGGTCGGCCTCGTCGCACCAGCGGTCGGTGCCGAGCGCGTGGCAGGCCGCGGCGAAGGTCCACAGGATGCGGGCGTTGAGGACACTGCCCTTCGGGGCGCCGGGCACGCGCCGGCCGTGCCCGTCGATCCGCCCGACGAACCCGCCGTGGGCGTCGTCGAGCGTCCGCTCCGCCCAGAACGGGAGGACGCGCTCGACCAGCTCCGCGCGGGCCTCGTCGGCGAGGGCGGCGAGCGGCTCCATCAGCGGGCGAGGTACGCGCGGTTCTTCTCGATCAGCGCGAGCCGCTGGTCGACGGCGGCGGCCGAGCGGAGGCTGTCCGGCGGCGTGTGGAGCGCGTAGTCGACGAGCCGGTCGACCGTGCTCGTGGCCACGTGGAGGCGCGTGTCCGACGAGGCGTAGTAGACGAACACCCGCCCGTCGTCGTCGGCGATCCACCCGTTCGCGAACGTCACGTTCGAGACGTCGCCGACCCGCTCGGCGCCCTGCGGCTCGATGAGGTGGCCGCCCGGGGCGTGCGTCACGCGCCACGGCTCGTCGAGCGCCGTCAGGAACAGGTACGTCACGTAGCGGAGGCCCGCGGCCGTGTTGCGGACGCCGTGCGCGAGGTGGAGCCACCCGGCCTCCGTTTTGATCGGCGGCGGCCCCTGCCCGTTCTTGACCTCCTTGACCGAGTGATAGACGCGCGGGTCCACGACCTCCTCCCGCTCGACGCGCGCGCCGTCCATCGTCGGCGTGGTCCCCCAGCCGATGCCGCCGCCGGAGCCGGCCGAGATGAAGCCGTCCTGCGGGCGCGTGTACAGCCCGTACCGGCCGTCGACGAACTCGGGGTGGAGCACCACGTTGCGCTGCTGCGGGCTCGGCGTGACGAGGTCCGGCAGGCGCTCCCAGCTCTTCAGGTCCTTCGTCCGCGCGATGCCGCACTGGGCGATGGCGGCCGAGAGGTCGCCCCGCGCGTGGGCCTCGGGGTCGGGGCGCTCGGTGCAGAAGAGGCCGTAGATCCAGCCGTCCTCGTGCGCCGTGAGCCGCATGTCGTAGACGTTCGTGTCGGGCTCGTCGGTCTCGGGCATGACGAGCGGCTCGTCCCAGAACCGGAACCGGTCGACGCCCGTCGGGCTCTCGGCGACGGCGAAGAACGACTTCCGGTCGACGCCCTCGACGCGCGCCACGACGAGGTACCGCTCGCCCAGCTTGATCGCCCCCGCGTTGAACGCGGCATTGACGCCGAGCCGCTCCATCATGAACGGGTTCGTCGCGGGGTCGAGGTCGTAGCGCCACGCGAGCGGCGCGTGGTCGGCGGTGAGGACGGGGTGCCGGTAGCGGGTGTAGACCCCGTTGCCGAGCGGTTCGGGGGCGTTGGGCCGCGCGAGGAGCGCCTCGTGGGCCTCGCGGAGCGCCGCCAGCCGAGCGGCCGGCGCGTCGAGAGCGACGGACGCGCCGTCGCCGTGGGTGTCGGGGGTCATCGGGGGGAGCGCGGTCGGGCCGGCGCGTCGGCGTCGGCGGGGAGGGGGGCGAGGGCGGGCGCCGCCTCGGGGGCGCCGTCGCCGGCGGGCGCGTCGTCGGGCAGCCCGCCTCGGGCGATCACGTCGCGGTACCAGCGCGCCGAGGTCTTGGGCGTCCGCGCGCCCGTGGTGAAGTCGACATGGTGGAGCCCGAACCGCTTGTCGTAGCCGGAGGCCCACTCGAAGTTGTCGAGCAGCGACCACGCGAAGTAGCCGCGGAGGTCGGTGCCGTCGGCGATCGCGTCGTGGCAGGCGCCGAGGTAGCCGGCGTGGTAGGCGACCCGGCGGGGGTCGTCGGCGACGCCGTCCTCGGCCTCCACGGCGCACCCGTTCTCGGTGAGCACGACGGGCGGCCGCCCGTAGCGCCGGTCGATCCACCCGAGCAGCCGGCGGCACCCGTCGGGGACGACGGGCCAGCCCATCGCCGTGGTCGGCCAGTCGGGGTCCACCGTGACGGCGACGTCCTGGTCCTCCGCCCAGCCGACGTTCGCGCCGGGGTAGACCTCCCCGCCGCCGTCGGCGTGGGCCACGCGGTGCGTCGTGTAGTGGTTGAGCCCGAAAAAGTCGGCCGAGCCCTGGAGCCGGGCCCGGTCCTCGTCGGAGAACGCCGGGAGCCGGGAGCCGAGGCGCTCGCGCATCGAGGCCGGGTAGTCGCCGCGGTAAAGGGGGTCGGCGAACCAACCGAGGTAGAACTCGAGCGCGCGCTGGGCGGCGGCCCGGTCGGCCGGCGCGTCCGAGGCCGGCTCGCGCCAGTCGCAGTTGTTGGCCATCCCGATGCGCCCGCCCTGGCGGTCGCGGAACTCGCGGCGGTAGACCTCGGCGGCGGCGCCGTGGGCGCGGAGCATCTCGTGGCCGGCCCGGTACGGCCCGTCGGCCGAGGCGAGGCCCGGGGCGAACGTGCCCTCGCCGTAGCCGATGACGGCCGTCACCCACGGCTCGTTGAGCGTGATCCAGTGGCGGACCCGGTCGCCGAGCGCGTCGAAGCAGAGCCGGGCGTAGTCCGCGAAGGCGTCGGCGAGGCGCGGGCTGAGCCAGCCGCCGTGGGCCTCCTGGAGCGCCAGCGGGAGGTCCCAGTGGTGGAGCGTCACCCACGGCGTGATGCCGGCCTCAAGGAGCGCGTCGACGAGGTCGGAGTAGAACCGGAGGCCGGCCTCGTTCGCCGGACCGGTGCCCGTCGGCTGGACGCGCGGCCACGAGATCGAGAACCGGTACGCCGTCAGGCCGAGGTCGGCCATGAGCGCGACGTCCTCGCGGAAGCGGTGGTAGTGGTCGCACGCGACGTCGCCGGTGTCGCCGTTGGCGATCCGGCCCGGCGTGTGGGCGAACGCGTCCCACACCGACGGCCCCTTGCCGTCGGCGTCCCACGCGCCCTCGATCTGGTAGGCGGACGTGGCGGCGCCCCACGCGAAGTCCTCCGGGAAGCGGCGCATCATCAGGCGGGGACCGGGACGTCGAGGGGCGGGCGGCCGGCGTCGTCGGACGCCGCGCCCGGCGTGCCCCGGCCCGCGGCGGCGCCGAGGTCGGGCTGCTCGGGGTAGTCCTCCAGCGTGTCGTACCAGTTGACCTTCAGGAACGCGCTCGTCGCCAGCACCACGCCGACGGCGATCGCGAGGGCCGCCCAGTCCTCCAGCACGATGAGGATGCCGATGGCGACCAGCCCGGTCTGCCACGCGATCCCGACGAGCACGTTGACGGCGTCGCGCCGGAAGTGCCGGTTGGCCTGGATCTCCGGGTGCTCGGCCACGACGGCGTCGTGGACCGGCTTCCAGAAGCCCCACGGCCGCACCTTCAGGTAGAAGTCCTTGAGCACCTCGGGCGGATCCGCCTCGGTGAGCAGGCTGCCGGCGATGCAGCCCACGAGCGAGAGCCCGAGGATGAGCGGGAACGCGTAGAGCGGCGTGGCCTGCCCGAAGTCGAGCCCGAGGAGGCCCATGATCGGGCTGGCGACGCCGGCCCCGACGATGCCGGCCAGCATCCCCCAGAAGTAGCCGTAGGAGTTGAACCGCCACCAGTGCCACTTCAGGAGGTTCGAGGCCGCGTACCCACCGTAGAGCGCGCCGACGAGCCACTGGACGATCTCGTTGAGGTTGGCCGCCACGAACCCGAACGCCGTCCCGATCACGACCACGACGACCGAGACGAGGTAGCTCATCCAGACGTACCGCTTCTCCGGCGCGTCGGGGTTGATGTACCGCTTGTAGACGTCGTTGACGATGTAGGCCGGCGCGGCGTTGACCGTCGCGGCGTACGTGCTCATGAACGCGGCCAGGAGCGCGGCGATGAGCAGGCCCAGGAGCCCGGTCGGGATGAACTCGCGGAGCGTGAAGGGCAGGATCAGCTCGAAGTTGACGTCGGAGCCCATCGCGCCCAGCTCGTCGCGGAAGAACACGAGCGCGAGGACCGTCAGGCCCGTGATGAGCATGTAGCGCGGGACCATCAGCACGAGGCTCACGAGGCCGCTCATCTTGGCGGCGTCCTTCGGCGTCCGCGCCGAGAGGATCCGCTGCATGTCGTAGTTCGGCGCCGGGCCGGCCATGCTGCTGAGGACGCCCTTGAAGAGCATCATCATGAAGAAGGCCCCGAAGAGCGTGTAGCCGTCGGCCGCGATCTTCTCGTTGGCGGCGGGCAGGAGCGCGCCCCAGTCGAGGTCGAGCTCCCAGCCGAACCACAGGTTGCTCCAGCCGTCCGGCGTGACGGCCGCGAGCGTGTCCGGCGACACCTGCTGCATCGCGATGACGGCCACCCAGAGGCACGCGACCGTCATGATGGCGAACTGGAGGACCTCCGTAAAGACGACGCTGAACATCCCGCCCTTGACCACGTAGAGCGTGGCGATGGCCGTGATGGCGAGGCCCCAGAGGTTCGCGTTCCACGTCGGGTCCGCCGCGAGCTGGAACGGGAGGAAGGCCGCCGCGAACTGGCCGATCCCGATGAACCCGTAGGCCAGGAAGCCGACGACGTTGATGAGCGCGAAGAGGACGACGACGAGGTGCGACAGCTTCGCGCCCCGCGTGTCGCCGAACCGGAAGCGGATCCACTCGGCCCCCGTCATCACGCCCGACCGCCGCAGCCAGACCGACAGGTAGACCATCAGAAAGATCTGGTTGAAGACCGGCCACAGCCACGGGACCCAGACGCTCTTCATCCCATAGACGAAGAGGAGGTACACGAGCCACATCGTGCCCGAGATGTCGAACATGCCCGAGGCGTTCGAGAGGCCGAGGGCGTACCACGGGATCTCGTTGCCGCCGAGGAAATAGTTCTGGATGCTCTTCGACGCCTTGCGCGAGATCCAGAAGCCGATCCCCACCGTCGCCACGATGTAGGCGGCGATGATGGCGAGGTCGAGGGGGTGGAGAGACATCCGCGGGAGGGAAGCGCTTCCGAGAAGCTACCCCCCCGTTCCAGTAAATCAAAACGATTGATTATTCCGTGCCCCCGCGGCCCGCGCCCGCCCGCCGTACGTTCGGCCAGCCCCCACGCCGATGCTCACCGGTACCAACCTCTCCCACGCCAAGCGCCACAACCTCCAGATCGTCCACGAGACGATCCGCCTCTACGCCCCGATCTCGCGGGCCGACGTCGCCCGCCGGACCGACCTCACGGCCCAGACGATCTCGAACCTCGTCCGCCAGCTCGTCGACGCCGGCCTCGTGGTCGAGACGGCGCGGGCCACGGGCGGGCGCGGGGCCCCGCCGATCCAGCTCGAGGTGAACCCGGACGCGGCGTTCGCCGTCGGGCTCGACCTCGACACGGACCACTTCACGGCCGTCCTCGTCGACCTCTCGGGCGCCGTCCGCGCGCGCGTCCACCACGAGGTGTCGCTGGCGTCGCCGGGCGCCGCGCTCGACCTGTGCGTCGAGGCCACCGAGGCGCTCGCGGCCGAGCTCGGGCTGGAGATGGAGCGCGTGTGGGGCGTCGGGGTGGGCATCCCGGGCCCGATGCGGCCGGGGCCGGACGGGACGTACCTCGTCAGCCCGATCGCCTTCCCGGACTGGCACGACGAGCCCATCGCGCAGCGGCTCCACGAGCGGCTCGGGCTCCCGGTCTTTATCGAGAACAACGCGACGGCGGCCGCGCTCGGCGAGCACTGGTACGGCGCGGGCCGCCACCTCTCGGCCTTCTTCTACGTCTACCTCGGGAGCGGGCTGGGCGGCGGGCTCATGCTCCAGGGCGCCCCGTTCGACGGGCACACGGGCAACGCGGGCGAGATCGGCTACCTCTCGCCGCGCCGCGGGCGCCAGAAGGGCGGCCCCACCCACGTCGGCGAGCTGTTCAACCTGGGCGACCTCTACGACCGCCTCGCGGCGGCCGGCGTGGAGGCCGCGACGCCCGACGACCTCCTCGCGCTCCACGAGGCCGGCGAGCCCGCGTTCGAGGCGTGGTTCGAGGAGGTCGCCGAGGAGCTGGCGGGCCTCCTGTTCACCGTCCGCGCGATCCTCGACCCCGAGGCCACGTTCGTCGGCGGGCGCTGGCCGGACAAGCTCCTGAGCGACCTCCTCGAGCGCGCGCGCGTCCACCTCGGCGACGCCGTCGTGCCGGGCGGGCTCGACGCGCCGGACCTCCACCTCGCGACGGCCGGCGCCGACGCCGGCGCCCTCGGCGTGGCCTCCCTCCCGCTCTACCACGCCTTCGCGCCGCTCCAGCGGACCGTCCTCCGCCGCGCCGACTCGACGGAGGCGGAGGCCGACGAGACCGGCGTCGGCGCCGCGTTCAAGCGGCCGGGCGCCATCGGCTAGCGCCGCGGAGCGGCCGAGGCGGGGCTACCAACCGGTGAGCGACCGGAGGACCGGCTCCAGCTCGTCGGCCATGGCGCGCTGGCCGGCCATGCCGGGGTGCCCGTCGCAGCCGTCGACGTAGCGGCCCGCGTAGGAGAACGTCGAGACCGCGGCGTCGCCCGCCTCGGCGCGGCGGGCGGCGACCTCGCGGAGGTACTCGGCCAGCCGGTCCCGCTGCTCCCCCTCGAAGACGGGGCTGTTGAGGAGCAGGATCGGCGGCTCCGGGTACTGCCGGCGGACGCGCTCGAGAAAACCGACGTAGTCGGCGACGAACGCCTCGCCGTCGAGCGCGGGCCGCGGCGTCTCGCCGCCGCCCGCCGAGAAGTCGTTCGTGCCGAGCGCGACGACGACGAGGTCCGGCCGGTACCGCGCGGGGTCCCACGCCGGGTTGTCGGTCGCGTACTCCAGGTAGAGCCCGTCGTAGACGTCCGGCATGACCGGCGAGAGCGAGTTCCAGTTGCGGTGCATCCCCATGCCGGAGACGGCGCTGAGCATCCACTGCGCCCCGAGGCGGCGGGCGAGGCGCGGGCCGTAGGCCTGCCACGCGTGCGTCGGGTCGTACCACGTGCCGGCGCCGCACGCGACGGGCTCGGCGTCGACGCCGTAGCCGGCCGTGATCGAGTCGCCGACGAACTCGATGCGGCGCTCGGGGAGCGGGGCGGCCGGGAGGATCTCGGCGCCCTCGACCGCGACGAGGCGGTTGGGCCCGTTCTGGCCCTCGGTCGCCTTGCTCAGCCAGAGCGTGTGCTCGCCGTCGGCGAGGCCGGAGGCCAGGGTGTAGACGTGCTGCCCCGGCCGCGTCCGGAAGCGGACCGGCTCGCCGTCGTCGACGACGACCGTGAACCAGTTGTGGCCGCCGTCGCGGAACGCGTCGTCGAGGCGCGCCTCGAGCCGCGTGCCGCGGAACCGGACGCCGAACGTCACGCCGGCCGCGCCGAAGTCGACGGCCCCGTCGTCCGCGACCTGGTGCCGGCCCATCACGCGGATCCGCGGGTCGGCCGCCGGGACGGCCGAGGCGGACGCGGAGCGGAGGCGGCGGGCGACGTTCATGAGCGCGCGGGCGTCGTGGTAGGAGGCCTTCCAGATGCCGCCCTTCGTGGCCGTCCGCAGCTCCGGCTGGCGGTCGATCGTGCCGCGGTACCAGCCGCCGTGCGCGTGGTCCACGAGGTAGCCCTGGATGAGGCCCCACACCTGGAGGAAGCGGTCATGGTAGCGCGCCCGCTCGGCCGGGAGGAGGTCGCCCATGAGCAAGAGCGTGTTGAGGCCCTCGGCCTGCGCCCACCAGTTCTTGGTCGAGTCGACGACGACGAGCGGTTCGCCCTCTTGGAAGTAGTAGCCGGCCTCCATGAACCCGCCGTTCCGCGTGTCCCAGCCGGTCGCCAGGCTGTGGTCGAGCATCCGCTGGCCGGCGCGGAGCGTCTCGGCCGGGTCGAGCCCGATGGCCTCGGCGGCCTCGAGCATCAGGTAGGCCGTCTCCACGTCGTGCCCGAACGAGACGTGGTCGTAGTACCAGTTCGCCTCGCGAACGGCAGCCGTCGAGTCGCGGTACGAGACGGGCGTCCAGTCGGGCTCGGAGAACAGCGTGAGCGTGCCGGGGTCGACGGTGATCGTGTCGCGGATCAGCACGAGCATCTCCTCGATCCGGTCGCGGAGCGTGGCGTCGGGCCAGACGTGGTAGAGCTCGGTAAAGGCCTCCAGGATGTGGATCGACGAGTTCTGGTCCTTCGGCGGCGTCCGCCCCAGCCCTTCGCGGAGCGGCGCACCCTCGCGAGTGAGGTAGTTGAAGTAGCCGCCGTGCTCGGGGTCGTGGGCGTGGGCGTCGAGCCAGCGGAACGCCTCCTGCGCGAGCGCGAGGGCCTCGGCGTCGCCGGTCGCGGCGTAGGCGGCGGCGAGCCCGTAGATCCCGAACGCGACGCCGTAGGCCTGCTTGACCACCCGGCCGTCGGCCTCGGGGATCGGCGTGCCGTCGCGCGTGACGAGCCAGTAGAACCCGCCGTGCTCGGCGTCCCACATCCGGTCGCGGAGGAAGGCGACGCCGTGGCGGCTCATGGCGGCGTAGGCCTCGTCGTTCGTCCACATCGCGGCCTGGGCCGTCGTCCAGACGTGGCGGGCCTGGCTCACGACCATCTTCTCCTGGTCGCCGACGGGCCGCCACGCGTGGTCGAACCCGCTCAGGAAGCCGCCGGCCTCGCGGTCGACGGCACGCGGGTACCACGCGTCGAGGAGTTGCCGGAGCCCGACCTCCATCTCCTCCGCCAGCGCGGCGCGGACGGGCGGCGCCAGCGGGCCGGCGGGCTGGGCGAGGGCGGGCGCCGCGACGAGGGCGGCGAGGAGCAGAGCGCGCATCGGGTCAGCGGGCGACGACGAACCGGCCCCGCACCACGCGGTCGCCGGCCATCACGCGGACGAGGTAGAGGCCGGGCGCCGACGGCGCTGCGATCGGGACGGTGAGCGCGCCCGCGGGCGCGGCTCCGAGCGCCTGGCGCCCGACGCGCCGGCCGGCGACGTCGAACACGTCCACGACCACGTCCGCGGCGGCGCCGAGGTCGAGGCGGAGCGTGACGGGCCCGGCGCTCGGGTTCGGGAAGAGCGCGAGGCCGCCGGCCGCGTCGGGCCCCTCCGCCTCGGCCGTCGCGAGCGTGTAGCTGCGCCAGTCGGGCAGCTCGTCGCGCGTGAGGACGGCCTCGCTCGTGTAGACCTCGACGAGCCGGTCGGGGTCGAGGTCGCGGATGAAGCCGCCCTCCCACACCGCGAACCAGCTCCACGTCACGCCGAAGTCGGTCGAGCGCGTCATGTCGGGGAGCGTCCCGGTCTCGGTGAGCGCGACCAGCTTGTTGGCGCCGAACTGGTCCTGGAGCAGCGCCCAGTCGCTCTGGAACACAGCGTCGGGGTCCTCGACGTACTCGTCCACGCCGACCACGTCGACGTAGGCGTCGCCCGGGTACCACGCGGCCTGGTCCGGGTCCGACGGCCGGTGGGTGTGGACCCAGATCAGGTTGTGGAGGCCGTGGTGGTCGACGAGCCGCTCGTACATCAGCCGCCAGAGCGCGACGTACGGCCCCGGGCCCTTCGCGCCCCACCAGAACCACCCGCCGTAGGCCTCGTGGAGCGGGCGCCAGAGGACCGGCACGTCGGCGTCCGCGAACTTCCGGAGCTCGGCGGCGATCGCGTCGATGTCGCTCAGGAGGAGGTCGTAGCGCTCGCCGCCGGGCCCCTCCGCCAGCGCGGCCTCCACGTCGAACGTCGTGGCCTCGGTGTAGAACCCGCGCCACCACGGCTGCTCGGCCGTGTCGAGCAGGTCGGTCGGCGCGTTCCAGTGCCACATCAGCGTGACGATCCCGTCGTCGCCGGCCCAGTCGATCCAGTGCTCGGCCCAGCCGGACGGGTTCGCGCCGTTGGCGCGGCGCGAGGGCGAGTAGTTGATGAGGTCGAACGCCCCGACCGCCGGCACCTTCCCCGTCACCGACTCGACGTAGTCGATCTCGCGGGTCGACGGGCCGCCGTTCTGGTACCCGTCCTGCTGGCCGGCGAGGACGTGCTCGCCGTAGACGTCGAGGAGGAAGGCGAAGAGGGCCTCCGCCGCGTCCGTCGCCGCGGGGTCCGACAGCACGGGCGGCGGCGCGGCCGGGCCGGGGTACGAGACCGGCTCCACCACGAGGTAGTCCACGTCGAACGTGCCGTGGACCGTGAGGACGTGCGGGCCCGCGCTCAGGCGGCGCTCGTCGATCACGCGCTCGGCGAAGGCGCCTGTGGCGACCGTGGTGCCGTCCGCGATCACGGCGCCGTCGAGGCGGACCTCGTAGCTCGCGAGCCGGCCGGTCCCGGCGACCGCCAGCCGGAGCTGGACGAAAGCGCCCGTGCCCTCGACCGCGAGGCGGAGGCTGTCGCCGTCAGCGCCGAGGCCGGTGACGTAGCCGGCGCCGGAGTAGCCGGCCCGGCTGGTGGCGACGGCCGCCCCGCCGACGAGCTCGCCCCCCTCCGCCTCGACGACGGTCTGGGCGTGGGCGGCGCCCGCGAGGGCGAGCAGGAGACAGAGGACGCGCATGAGAGAGGAGGGTGAGGGGGGGAGCCGCCGGGCGGGTCAGCTGGCGAGGAGGAGGTCGGCCATCCGGCGGTCCAGCTTGTGCCCGCGGAAGTCCTCGTAGTCCACGTCCTCGCGGCCGCTGTCGAGGATGCCGAACGAGCCGCGGAAATTCCACATCGCCCAGCCCCAGCCCATCTCGCGCCACAGGCTCGTGACGTCCTCCATCCAGGCGAGGCAGGCCGCGTGCGGGGTCTTGTTGTAGCACCCCCACTCGCCGACGTGGACCGGCACGCCGGCGTTCACGAGCGGGACCCACT
>CAXRFJ010000011.1:0-6647 GCA_964229475.1 Rubrivirga sp. | reverse complement strand
GGTTCCGCGGCCGCCCGCTGGCCGATGTCGAGGCGCTGGGCGCCTCGCTCCGCGCCTTCGCCGACCGGCACGGGCTCCCGCTGGTCACCATCCAGGACCTCATCGCCCACCGGATGCGGACCGAGACGCTCGTCCAGAAGGTGGTCGAGGTCGACATGCCGACGGCGCAGGGCGACTTCCAGCTGGCGGCCTTCGAGGAGGTCCTGACGGGCGACGTCCACCTCGCCCTGACGAAGGGCGGGCCGTTCTCGCCCGACCAGCCCGTCCTCGCGCGCGTCCACAGCCAGTGCGTCACGGGCGACATCTTCGGCTCGGCGCGGTGCGACTGCGGCGAGCAGCTCGCGGCGGCGATGGCCCAGATCGAGCGCGAGGGCCGCGGCGTCGTCCTCTACATGAAGCAGGAGGGCCGCGGGATCGGCCTCCTCAACAAGCTCCGGGCCTACAAGCTCCAGGAGGAGGGCATGGACACGGTCGAGGCCAACGAGGCGCTCGGGTTCAAGATGGACCACCGCGACTACGGGATCGGCGCGCAGATCCTCCGCGACCTCGGCGTGCGCCAGCTCCGGCTGATGACCAACAACCCGCGCAAGCGGATCGGGCTGGGCGGCTACGGGCTCGAGGTCGTCGAGCGGGTCCCGCTCGAGGTCGAGGCCGGCGAGCACAACGCGCGCTACCTCCAGACCAAGCGCGACCGGATGGGCCACCTCCTCGACGGGCTCTCCGGCCACGACCGCGACGCCCTCGCGACGGCGATCGGCGACTAGGGAACGGGCGGAGGCGGGCCCCGTTGGCGGGCGACGCCCTCGAGACCCCATGCGCGCCCTCGTCCTCGCCCTCCCGCTCGTCCTCGCCGCCTGCGGCCCCGACGCGCCACCCGTCGACGCGCCCGCGCGCCCGGACACGACGGGGAGCGCCGTCCCGGCCGACACCGCCGGCCTCGGCGCCGAGGCGGACGCCCCCGGCCGGCCCCTCGCGCCCGGCTCGCGGCCCGCGACGGCCACGGCGACGATCCCGATCGAGGGGACCGACGAGCCCATCGCCCTCCGCCTCGTGACGGTCGAGGACACGCCGCTCCCGTTCTCGACCTACGTCCCGGCCGGCTGGACCGACGAGGTGCTCGCCTCCGGCGAGGGCACCGCCGCCCGGTTCGTGATGGGCACGCCGCCACTCGAGGGGACCGTCCACGTGTTCGTCCCGTCCGCGGCGAACCCGGGCGGCGCGGAGGCGCTGGCGCGGGCCGTCGCCGAGAGCCACGGGGGGGGCGAGCCGCTCGACGACCCGGAGCCGTGGGTCCGCGCGGGCTACCGCTTCGGCGACCCGGCGATGGGCGGGAGCGTCCGCGTCGGGGAGCACGGCGGGACGGCGTTCTACGTCCTCGTGCAGTACCCGGCCGAGATGGCCGACGGGTTCGCGCCGCGCGCGGGCCTCGTGCTCGACCGCCTCCGCTGGGCCGACGACGGGACCGCCCTCTAGGCAGGGCGCGACGCGCGAAGGGTTTAGGCGCCGGCCGGCCGGCCGATACCGGCCGGGATCCGTCGCCCGCGCCGTGTCCCGCTCGATCCTCCTCCCCGTCCTCGGCCTCGCGGCCATCATCCTCTACGGGACGACGCAGGCCGCCCGCCCGACGGCCGAGGAGGTCGCCCGGAACGACACGCGCGAGGCCCTCGAGCCGCAGCGGCTCCCGTCGCGGGCCACGCCGGCGCCCCCGCCTCCGCCCGCGCCCCGCCTCCGCTCCGAGATCGAGGCCGAGGCCACCGCCCGTACCGACTCGATCCGCCAGGCGCGGCAGCGCGTGACCGACACGGTCGCGGCCGGCTCGCGGTCCGTCGGGGCCGACGCGCGGACCGCCCCGCTCCAGGGCGACAGCGCGCGCGCCGGCCGGCCGCCGGCTCAGCCGCCGAACACGCCGATCCCGTAGTAGCACGGCTCGACGGAGCAGGCGTACATCCGCACGCGGATCCGGAACTGGCCCGACCAGCGCGGGGTCACGCGGACGATCGGGACGTCGTCGGTGCTCGTGTCGGAGTCGATGAAGTTGTCGTTCTCGTCGTAGAGCCAGAAGTCCATGTCGGAGCAGTCGTTGTCGCAGGCGCCGACGAGGGCGTACTCGCGCTCGGCCGTGAGCCGGAGCGTGAACGACTCCTCCGCGCCGTCGTCGAGGCTGCCGATCTCGTAGTCGTGGGTCGGGCGGAAGCCCTGGCCGCGGAGCGTCTGCTTGGCCGCGTCGAGCTGGGCGCGGACCTGGTTCGAGTAGGTCTGGGCCTCGGCGGGCGAGGCGAGGGCGAGGAGGGCGGCGACGAGGAGGCCGAGGGCGATGCGCATGAGAGCCAGGGGTGGATGTGGCCCCAACGCTAGGGAACACAGCGACATCGCGGCCTCCCCGGAATAGGGGAGGGTCAGGCCCCGAGCCCGAGGGCGCGGGCGAGCGCGTCCGCCTCGGCGTGGAGCGCGTCGAGGTCGCCGGCGTTGTCGATCACGCGGTCGGCGCGGGCGCGGGCCGCGGCCGGGTCGATCTGGTGGCGCATCCGCTCGCGGACGGCCGCCTCGGGCACGCCGTCGCGCGCCGCCGCCCGCGCCACGCGGACCTCGACCGGCGCGTCGACCACCACGACCTCGTCCACCACGCGGTCGCCGCCGGTCTCGAACAGGAGCGCGGCCTCGTAGACCAGCACGCGGACGCCGTCGGCCTCCGCGTCGTCCTTCGCCTCCTCGAGCGCCCGCCGCACGGCCGGGTGGACGATGGCGTTGAGCGCGGCCAGCTCGGCCTCGTCGCCGAACACCCGGCGCGCGAGCCGGGCCCGGTCGAGCGCGCCGGCCGCGTCGAACGTCGCGGCCCCGAACCGCGCCACGAGCTGGCGGCGGACGTCGGGGTCCTCGGCCATGAGCCGCTTGGCGAGGTCGTCGGCCAGGAGCACGCGGACGCCGTCGTAGCCCGCCAGCCGCGCCGCCACGGCCGACTTCCCGCTCCCGATCCCCCCCGTGAGGCCGACGGTGATCACGGGGCGACGGGGACGGGGGACGGGTCGAGAGGCGGGACCCGTCGGCCCGCCCCGCCTGCCCCACGCCTCGTGCCCTGGGTCTCCGCCATCAGAACGGCGCGTCGTGGGTGATGGCGGAGGCGATCCGCCAGCCCTGCTCGGGGTCGGGGACGAGCGCGTAGGTCGTCGCGTAGCGCCACGACATCCGGCTCTTGGGGCGGCCCAGCCGCCAGTCGACGCGGGCGAGCGCGTGGCCCGGCTCGTGTTCGAGGACGGTGACCCTCGAGACCTTCGCCTTCTGGACGTCCCACGCCCGGTGGAGGTCGAGGAGCGCGCGGACGCTGGCGAGCACGGCCTCGGCCGAGGCCGCCGCGGCCGTCTCCCCGTTGCGGACGAACAGGCACGGTGTGACGTAGCACGACGCGATGCCGGCGTCGTCGTAAGCCTCGAATGCGCGGCCGTAGGCGGCGAAGAACGCCCGGAGCCCGTCGTCGTCGGCCGCCACTACGCGACCTCCGCGATGACCTCGATCTCGACGAGCGCGCCGACCGGCAGCCGGTCCACGGCGACCGTCGAGCGGGCCGGCCGGTGGTCGCCGAAGGCGTCGGCGTAGACGGCGTTCATGGCCTGGAAGTCGTCCATCGTGTCGAGGAAGACCGTCGTCTTGACCACGTTCGACAGCTCGGCACCCGCGGCCGCCAGGACGGCGCGGATGTTCCGGAAGACCTGCTCGGTCTGCGCCGCCACGTCGTCGCCGACGAGCGTGCCGGCCTCGGGGTCGAGCGCGACCTGGCCGGAGCAGAACAGGAGCCCGCCGACGCGGACGGCGTGGCTGTACGGGCCGACGGCGGCGGGGGCGCCGGGAGCGGAGAGGACGTCCATGAGCGACGGGCGGTGAGAGGGACGCGGAGGATACCGCCGCCCTCCGCCGGGGTTCGGCCCTCACCCGCGGACGTCGAGCAGCCAGCGGTGGAGCGGCCCGAGCCGGTGGGCCGCGCGGAGCGCCCGGTCGCGCGCCGTCGCCCACGGTTCGGGGAGCGTCACGAGCCGCCCGAGGCGGACGGCCTGGCGGATCGTGGCCTCGACGTGCGGTCGGCGCTCGGCTTCGTAGGCGTCGAGCCGGTCGAGCGGAGCGCCGCGCGCGACCTCGGCCACGAGCGGCGCCAGGGCGCGGACGTCGCGGAGCCCGGCGCCCAGCCCCTGCCCGAGGAACGGCGGCATCTGGTGCGCCGCGTCCCCCGCGAGCACGAGCCGGCCGCGCCGCCAGCGGCTCGCGACGAGGTCGTGGAACGTGTAGACCGCCGCCCGCTCGACCTCGACGGCGTCCGGGTCGACGTGCGGCGCGAGGCGGGCGCGGACGGCGTCGGGACGGCGGGCCGCTTCGGCGTCGTCGCTCGGGCCGAGCTTGAACTCCCACCGGTGGCGCGGCGCCGCGAACGGGACGGAGGTCGTGGGGCGGGCGGGGTCGGCGATCTGGAGGAGCCGGTCGGGGAGCGCCGCCCGGGCCGCCGGGTCGCGGACGAGCCCGTCGACCACGAGCCACGACTGGTCGAACCCGCCTCCGCGGAGCGCGGCGCCGACGGCGTCGCGGACGCGGCTCCGCGCGCCGTCGCACCCGACCGCCAGCGCGGCCCCGGCCCGGACCGGCCCCCCCGGTGCGGGGCCAGCGAGCACGACGCCGTCGCCGGTCTCCTCGCCCCGCTCGACCGCGTGCCCGAGGCGGACGTCGACGCCGGGGAGCTCGGCCAGGCGGCGGCGGAGCGCCCGCTCGACGGTCGGCTGGTGGATCAGGAGGCCGGGCGGGAAGCCGGCGGGCGGTGGCTCCTTCGGCCGCCCGCGCAGGAGGAGCCGGCCGCGGCGGTCGACGAGGTCGAACCCGTCGAGCGGCCGGCCGCCGGCGGGGACGCTCGCCTCGGCGAGCGCGCGGAGGGCGTGGCCGTCGAGGTGCGCCGCGCGGGGGAGGGCGTAGGGGCCGGTCTCTTTTTCCAGCGCGAGGACCCGGAGCCCGCGGTCGCCGAGGAGGGCGGCGAGGGCGGCGCCGACCGGCCCGAGGCCGACGATCGCGACGTCGTAGGGGGGAGCGGCCGGCATCGCCCCAGAAACACCGCCGGCCGCGCCCGGATTCAACCCGTCCCTTCTCAACCTCCCCTCCCATGTCCGACCACTCCATCAAGAAAGTCGACGCCGACGCCTCGCCCGAGGGCGACCTCGGCCAGACCTACCTCGTCTCCGGCACGTCCGTCGCGCTCCGCCGCTGGGAAGAGAGCGCCGGTGAGGCCGGCGAGCCCCACACCCGCCCCTACGAGACCGTCGGCTACGTCGTCGAGGGCCGCGTCGAGGTCCACGTCGGCGACGACGTGGTCACGTGCGGGGCCGGCGACAGCTACCTCGTGCCCGAGGGCGCCGTCCGCCACTACAAGGTGGTGGAGGACCTCGTCGCCGTCGAGGCCACGTCCCCGCCCGCCCGCGTCGACGACCGCGACGACGGGTAGCGCCCCCTGTCGACCGCGCCGGGCCCCGCTGCCGATCGCTGGCGGCGGGGCCCGGCGCGTTCTGCCGGCCCCCGCCGGCGCGGCCGAGGCGTCACCGTTCCGCGTCGGGGGCGGGGTCGAACTCGAGGACCGACACGTAGGTGGGCGACCGGAGAGAGCCGGGCTCCGCGAGGAGGCCCCGCTCGTAGCGCGCGGAGCAGGTCGCTCCGCATCCCACGGGCGGACGTCGGGACACCAGCGTGAGCCGGTCTCCGGCGTGCTCGACCGCGTAGTGCTCGGTCCACCCGGGGCTCGGGGCCAGAACTCGGACGACGATCTGGCCGTCGGCCTCCTCCGCCCACGTCCCGACGTGCTCCCCCTGGCCGGTCGCGGAGAAATCCGCGAAGTAGGTCCCGTCGTCGCCGAAGGTGAAGGTGTAGGAGCCGGCCTCGATCCCGGCGTCGAACGACCGCACGACGGTAGGCTCGTTCGGGGCCAGCTGGATCGTCGGGAAGGTGACGGAGCCCGAGGCGGACGCCTCGATCGTCCTGTCCACGCTCGTCACCTGCTGCGTCTCGATCGTGATGCGCCCCCCGTCGCGGGTGTGGGTCGGGCGCGGCTCCGGGTCCTCACGGCCTGCGCTCGAGGTGTGCCCCGTCTCGTCGCGGACCGTGAGGGTCACGCCAAGCGACGACTCGGTGGAGGTCAGGATCAGGCGGGTGCCGGGTTCGGTCTCGACGTCGCGGAAGTGCCCGCCCGGGATCGTCTGGAACCCGATGAGGTCCCACTCCGGACGGAGCGCGTTTTTGAAGACGAACCAGAATGGGTCGACGGCGTGGGTCAGCCGCGCCGAGAGGTCCCCCTCGACGACGATCCCGCCTTCCCCTTCGGCCTGGAGGTCGGGGAGGGTCTGGGCCACGTCGCTGACGACCTCGAACTCGGTGGTGACCCGGGACACGGCCCACGTTCCCGCGATCCGCTCCGCCAGCGGCGGGCCGCCGGGGTCGGGCGGCGGGGGCTCCGGCGCGGGGGCCGTGCCGTCGCAGGCGGCGAGGGCGAGGAGCGCGAGAGACAGCAGACGTCGGGCCACGAGACGGGGGAGGGGTCGAGGCCGAGGATACCGCTTCGGACCGCGGGCGCCGGGGCGCTCCGGCGTCCGCCTCGGCGGCCCCGTGGGCCGGCCGAGGCGGAGGGGCCC
>CAXRFJ010000010.1:0-8832 GCA_964229475.1 Rubrivirga sp. | reverse complement strand
CGCCCCGCCCGCCTCGGCGCCGAGGCGGGCCTAGCCGACGGACCCGCCCACGGTCTCCGGCGAACGCCGCCCCGCCCCTCTCCCCGCCCATGCCGCCGCTCCTCCGCCGTTTCCTCCAGGGCCTGCTGATGGGCGGTGCCGACATCATCCCGGGCGTCAGCGGCGGCACGATGGCGCTCATCGTCGGGATCTACAAGGACCTCATCGGCGCCATCGGCGACGCGTTCTCGGCCGTGCTGACGCTCCTGCGAGGGCGCGTGGGCGAGGCGCTCCGCATGGTGCGCGAGCTGAACTGGGCGCTCCTGCTGCCGGTCGTGCTCGGGATCGGGACGGCCATCGTGCTGGGCTCCCTGTTCGTGCCGGAGCTGCTGGAGGCGTACCCGGTCCAGTGCCGGGCGCTGTTCTTCGGGCTCGTGGCGGCGTCGCTCGTGATCCCGTGGCAGGAGCGACGCGAGCACCACGCGTGGCACTACGCGGCGGCCGTCGCCGCGGCCGTCGTCGCGTTCGTCCTCGTCGGCCTCCCGCGCTCGGGCGACGCCGCGGACCCGTCGCTGTGGCGCGTCGCGGGGACGGCGGCGGTCGCCATCAACGCGATGATCCTGCCGGGCGTGAGCGGGGCGTTCCTGCTCGAGGTGTTCGGGCTCTACCGGCCGACGCTGGAGGCGCTCCGGAGCCTCGACGTGCCGTACGTGGCGGCGTTCTGCCTCGGCGCGGGCGTCGGCCTCGGGCTCGCCGCGAAGGGGCTGAGCTGGCTCCTCGACCGGCACCACGACCTGACGATGACAGTCCTCGTGGGCCTGCTGGCCGGCTCGCTCCGCGCGCTGTGGCCGTGGGTCGGGACGGTCGAGCACCCGCACTCCGACGGGACCGTCGAGCTCGTCCCGGACCCGTCGGTGCTCCTGGCGCCGGGGCCGGGCTGGCCGCTGGCGCTGGGCCTCGCCGTGCTCGGCTTCGCCGCCGTGACGGCCCTCGCGTGGGCCGGCCGCCGCCGCCTCGGCACGGGCGACGAGGCGCTCGCCGAGGAGCACGACGCGATCCGCGCCGAGTAGGCCCGCGGGCTACCCGAGGTCGACCGCGTCGACGACGCCGACGACGGTCGCGTCGCTGGCGGTGGTCTCGTGCGTGGCCTTGAACGGGAGCGCGGCCTCGGACGACGTCACGTAGAGGACGGTGTCGCCGGGCCCCGCGTCGCACGTGTCGAGCGCCGTCGTGGGCCGGCCCGCCTCGGTCCCGTCGGCGCGGAGGGGCTGGACGAGGAGCATCCGCCGCCCCTCCAGCGACGGGTCCTTCTGCGTCGCCCAGATCGAGCCGATGACGCGGCCGAGCCTCACGCGAACGGGCCCGCGGCCTCGTCGAGCACGCGCTCGTCGACGTCCAGCCGGTCGACGATGGCCATGACGACGGCGTCGATGGCCTTCCCCTTCGTGAGCTCGGTCTGGCGGCCGGACGAGCCCTGCGCCACGAGGACCGTCTCGCCCTCGCCCGCGCCCACGGCGTCGGCCGCGACGACGAACGCCGACTGGGGCGCGCCGTCGAGGTCGACCTCGCGGACGATCAGGAACTTCATCCCGACGAGCCCGGGGTCCTTGCGGGTGGCCCAGACGGTGCCGATGACCTTGCCGAGGAGCATGTGCGCGGGGGGAGGGCCCGCAAGGTAGCGCCTCCCGGGCCCCGCCCCCCGACGGCCAGGGGCGTCCTGACGCGAACCTCGGCGCCCCCTGCCTGTATTTCCCGAGCGACCGCCACCCCGCCTCCCCCGGCCCGCTCTCCCCCGGCGCCCCGTCCTCCCGCCCATGCTGACCCCGTCGACCTCGCGGCTCCGCCGCCTCCCCCTCGTCCTCCTCGCCGCCGCGTCCCTCGCGGCCTGCGACTCGGGCAACGCCGTCGACCCGCCCAGCCCGGCCGACGTGGCCGGCGTCTACTCGGTCGCCGCGTTCCGCTTCCAGCCGGCGGCCCAGGCCCTCGCCCCGGCCGACGTCCTCTCAGCCCTCGACCCGGCCGTGACGTCGGTCGAGATCCTCGACAGCGGCGACGTCGTGTTTCGCTACCGGCTCGACGGCGGGCTCACGCGCGTGCTCCTCGGCGAGGTCGAGGTCCGCAGCGCGCAGGTCCGGCTCACGTTCACCGGCCAGACCGACGCCGGCCGCCTCGCCGCGCTCCTCCCGACGTCGCTGACGCTGGACCGCGTCGAGGGCGTCCTCGTGGCCTCGACCACGTTCCGCGCCAACCTCGCGGCCTACGACGACGAGCAGTACGCCGGCTTCACCGACGTGCCCGGCACGCTCACGATCCGCCTCGCCCCCCGCGACGCCTAGCGCGCCCCGCCCGTCCGCCCGCCTCGGCGCGCCCCCGGGCCGGCGCGCCCGTCCCCCGACTCGTCCTTCGATGACCCGTTCCCTACTCCTCGCGCTCGCGCTCCTCGTCCCGGCCGCCTCCGCCCAGGTCGCCGGCATCGGCTACCGGCTCTCGCCGTCGGCCACCTACGTCGACTTCGAGGGCGACGCCGGCCTCGACGACGGGCTCCTCTACGGCGGCGGCATCGGCCTCTCGTTCGGCGAGTTCGTCGAGCTCGGCGGCGGCTACCAGTTCGGCGACGGGTTCGAGACCGACTTCTCCGGCTTCTCGGGCCTCGAGGACGCGCCCGAGCTGGCGGAGGCCCTCGCGGCGCTCGACCCCCGCGCGGTCACGGTCGAGCGCTACGGCGGGACGCTCCGCCTCAACCTCGGGACGGCCGGCATCGTCCCGTTCCTGACGGCCGGGACCGGGCTCGTCCGGTTCTCGCCCGACGGCCTCGACGCCACGCGCAACATCTACCTCCTGGGCGGCGGCGGCCTCCAGCTGACGGGCGCCGACCGCTACGCGCTCGCGGTCTCCGTCGAGGACCTCGCCTACCGCTACGACCCGGCCTCGACGTTCTTCACGCCCGCCGACCTCGCCTCGGTCGGCCTCGACTTCGCCGACTTCAACCAGACGACGGTCAACAACCTGACGGTCCGCGGGACGGTCCAGCTCTACCTCGGCGGCCGGCGGCCCGGGAGCGACACCGAGGTGGACCGGGAGCTCCGGCGCCAGTTCTCCGGCGGCCTCTCCGGCCTCAGCCTGTTCCTCGAGCCGGCCTACGGCCGCGTCCGCTTCGACGAGGCGTTCGACTACCGCGACCAGGCGTTCGTGGGCGGCGAGGTCGGGGTCGACCTCGGCCCGCTCGTCGGGCTCCGGGGCTTCTACCTCCGCGGCGTCGAGGACGACGACCCGACGTCGTTCGAGAGCGTCCGGATGGTGGGCGGCGCCCTCCGGCTGCGGCTGTCGGAGGGCGGCCAGTTCGTCCCGTTCGTGAGCGTCGGCGGCGGCTACCTCGACGTGCTCGACGACTACGCGGCGGACCCGTCGGCGGAGCCCGGCAACGCGCTCGCCGAGGACCGGCCGTTCGCGACCGGCGGCGCGGGCGTCGAGCTCGCCCTCAACCCCCGCTTCCGGATCGTCGGCGAGGCGCGGGCGCTCCTCATGAGCACGCGCGACGAGCAGGACCTGAGCCAGCCCGAGAACGTGTTCGTCAGCCCGTTCTACCGGGCCGGCGTCTCCTTCGGCCTCGGCGGCGACGCGGGCGACGGCGTCCAGGCCGTCCGCCGCGAGACGCTCGAGTCGGAGCGGGCCCGGCTCGACGCCGAGCGCGAGGCGGTCCGCGCCGAGGCGCTCGACCGGATCGCCGCGCTCGAGGCCGAGCTGGCCGCCGCCCGCGCGGAGGGCGACCTCGACGCCGTCGAGGCGCTGGAGGCCGAGCGCGAGGTGGCCATCGACCGCGCCGTCAGCCCCGACGCCGACCTCGCGGCCCTGCCGGAGCGGACCGTCACCGTCGACCGCGAAGGGACCGACGTCGAGCAGCGGGCCCTCCGCGACGGCGTCGGCGCGCCGGCTCAGGCGACCGTGACCGAGGAGGTCGTCGTGGACGAGACCGGGCAGCGGACGGTCACGCGGACCGTCCGCGAGGCGCCCGAGGCAGACCGGATGGTGACGATCCCGCTGCCCGAGCAGGGCGAGCTCTACGTCCGCTACGGCCCGCCGGGCGGCGTCCTCATCGGCGACGGCGTGGCGACGGGCGAGATCGTGACGAGCGAGGCTCAGGCTGCCGCGGCGCCCGCGCTCGACGAGGCCGAGATCCGCACGCTCATCCGGGAGTCGCTCCGCGAGTCGCTCGCCGAGCAGGGCGACGCGCCGCGCACCGCGCGCGACCTCGGCGACATCGCGCGGTCCATCGAGAACCGGAGCGCCGACCGGATCGCCAGCCGCGCCGCCGCGCCGCCCGGCGCCTCGGACTCGCGCATCGCGGCGCTGGAGCGCCGCCAGGACGCCCTCCTCGACGAGATCCGCGCGCTCCGCGTCGAGCTCGCCACCCAACCCCAGCAGCCCGTCGTCGTCCGCGAGCCCGCCGACGACGGCGACGCGGACCCGGCCGTGACCGTGGCCCCGCCGACGCCGCGGCCGACCGTGGCGCCGAGCCGCGCCGTCCTCGGCCCGTCGTTCCAGCTCTCGCCGACGGCCGGGGTCGGGCTCGGCGCCGGGCCCGACGGCGTCCTCGTCGGCGCCCGCGTTGACTACGCGACGGGCCGGTCGTTCCACTACGTCCCTGAGCTGCTCGTCACGATCGGCGGGACGCGCTCGGTGACGGCCAACGCCGACGTCGCCTTCGACGTGCCGGCGTCCGGCCTCGCCGCCTACGGCCGGCCGTACGTGCGGACGGGCGTCGGCCTCGTCTCCTACGGCGGCTCCGACGAGATCCCGGCCACGTTCGACGAGGAGATCGACGACGGCGGGACGACGCTGACGTTCAACCTCGGCCTCGGGGCCGCCCTCGAGGCCGGCGGCGGCCGGCTGTTCGTCGACTTCTCGACGGGCAACCTCGGCCGGTTCAACCGGCTCACGGCCGGCTACCGCTTCCCCTTCGGCCAGCGCGCCTACTAAGTGCGACCCGCCCTCGCCCTCCTGCTGGCGGCGCTCGCCGCCGCCCCCTCCGCGCAGACCGCCGAGGCGGACACGGCAGGTGCGCGGCGGACCGTGACGGTGCCGGCGCCGGACGGGCCGGGCGTGATCTACTTCCGCGCCGGGACGCCCGCCCCGGCCGCCGCGCAGCGGCGCACCCCCGCCAGCCCCGTCCGCCGGCGGGTCGCGCCGGCGAGCGCGGCGCCCGCCGCCCCCCGCGCCCCCCGCGCCTGCCGCGCCGACGGCGACGCCGTGACGCGGCTCGACCTCGTCCTCCTCGAGCAGTCGCTGCTCCGGGCCCTCGACGAGCGGATCGCCGATCTCATCGCCTCGCAGCCCCGCACGAGCCTTCCCGTCCCACCGCGGACGCCCGCGCCCGTCGTCGTCCTCCCACGCGACCGGGACGCGCCCGCGGCCACGCCGACCCCGCCCGCGCAGCCGCCGGCGGCCCGCCCCCTTACGCCGGCCCCGGACCCGCTCGTGGCCGAGGTCGAGCGGGCGATCCTCGACACGGGCCTGTTCCGCTCGACGCGCGTCCACTTCGAGTTCGGGGAGGCCACGCTCCTGCCCGTCTCCGAGGCCACGCTCGACGCCGTCGCCGACGTGCTCCGGCGGTACCCGGCGCTCCGCGTCCGCGTCGGCGGGCACACCGACGCCGTCAGCTCGGCGGCGTTCAACCTCCGCCTCTCGCAGCGCCGCGCCGACGCCGTCCGCGACTACCTCGTCGGGAGCGGAGTCGCGGCGGGCCGCGTCGAGGCCGTCGGGTTCGGCGAGGGCCAGCCGGTCGCGTCGAACGAGACCGAGACGGGCCGCGCGCTCAACCGCCGCGTCGAGTTCGTCGTCCTGAACCCCGAGGCCGCGCGCGAGGAGACCCGGACGCTCCGCGAGGCGACGCCGGCCGAGGCGCCGAGCCTCCGCGACCTCATCCGCCAGGAACTGGAGCGCCTGCGCGAGGCCGACGGCGGCTGAGTCGGCCCGCCTCGGCGCCGAGGCGGGGGCGAGACCCGCTGATTTCCGAGGCTGGGCACCGAGGGCCCTAGAACAGCTTGGCCACTTCCTGCCCAAGGCCCACTGCGACGAGGAGGGCGAGGTACGCGACGACCATGTGCTTCGTGCTCGTCCAATAGCCGTCCCTCATGTTCTCCCGTCGTCCATTCCCCCACAGAACAGCCTGCCACATCGCCCCAAGCGCGAATGGGACGCCGAGATAGAACAGCGCCAGCACGAACGGGAGCGATTTGAGATCGGGGAAGATCATGGTTGTAGCGGCGGAACCGGCGGGTCATGGGGCCTCGCCGCCGCGAGGAGGAGCCTGGATCGAGAGAAGTGAGGCCTGCTCAGGCGTAGCGCGTCGTGATGCGGTCGTCCTTTTTCGGCCCGCGGGCGGTCCACGTGACCACGACCGCGTCGGCCTCGAGGGTGAGATCGACGGAGTACCGATCGGCGCCGCAGGCGTGGGGGGCGCGGGCGGCCCAGTGGGCGCCGTCGCCGTCGAGGACGGCCGCCGCGGGGACGCCCTGGCGGGCGTGCTCGACGGCGAGCGCCTCGCCGTCGAGGCGCCAGCGCGACGCGGCCCGCCAGCGCATCGGGCGCGAGCCGTCGGGGCCCCACACGCCGGCCTCCGAGACCACGAGCGCGTCGCCGTCGCGCTCGACGTGGACGGCGCCGGTCCCCGAGCCGTGCCAGCCGTCGCCGGCCCAGACCTCGACGTCGGCGCTCCGCGCCGCCGCCAGCCGGTCGAGGACCTCGGCCGACGTCACGTCCGGATCGGGACAACGGCCAGCGTGCACCGGCTGACGCACACGAGCCGGCCGTCGTCGTCGCGGATCTCGACGCCCCAGACCTGGCTCGTCCGCCCGACGTGGATCGGCGCGCCGGTCGCCGTGAGCCGGCCCGAGCGCATCGACCGGAGGTGGTTCGCGTTGATCTCCTGGCCGAACGCCGTGTGCCCGTCGGGGGCCGCGAGGTAGGCCCCGACGCTGACGACGGTCTCGGCCAGGGCCACGCTCGCGCCGCCGTGGAGGTAGCCGAGCGGCTGGTGGTGCCGCGGCTCGACCGGCATCGTCATGACGACCCGCTCGGCCGAGGCCTCGACGATCTCCATGCCGAGCGTGTCGCCCAGGGTCTCGCGGGTGGGGAAGTCGGCGAGGGTCTTGGACACGGGCGTAAGAGTCGGCGCGGCGCGGGGCTCTAGCATACCCCGCCCGCCCCCCCGATGTTCGACGCCCTCCGCGACTGGTTCTTCGGCCTCGGCGCCGCGTACGGCGTCGACCCGATCGTCTTCGGGGCCATCTACGTGGGCGCGATCCCGTTCTTCACGGCGTCCGTCGCGTGGATCGTGCGCAACGCGCGGCGCGGGGCGAGCGTCGTCGTGCCGGCGCTGGCCGCCGGGTTCTTCTTCGTCTCGGCCTACCTGTACCTCCTCGTGGTCGGGCGGAACGTGCCGGCGTGGGTCTACGCCTTCGTCGCCGTTCTGGTGATCGGCGGGGCGTGGAGCACCGTCCGGTCGGTCCGGGCGAAGGTGGCCGCCGCGCGCGCCGAGGCGGACATCCTCGCTCAGTCGAACGCGTAGGTCACGCCCACCCCGACGACGGCGGTGACCACGTCCGCGAAAAAGCCCGCGACGGGCACGCGGACCTCGACGCCCGGCCGGAATGCCCCGACCGCGACGTCGGCCAGCGCCTCGACGCTCATCTCGTGGTCCTCGCGTGCGCTGGCCTCGGTCCCGGCCACCACGAGCGTCCCGCTCACGCCGGCCCCGGCGCGCGCCGCCCCGACCGGCGCGATCGCGTGGACCGTGTACGAGAGGTACCCCACGTTGTCGCGGTCGCCCTCGTCGCCCGTCCACACGCCGAGGGCGGGCGCCAGCTGGGCCTGGACCGCGACGGGCCCGACCGGGCGGCTCGCCGAGGCCCGCGCCGAGACCGTGAGGAGGTTGTCCCGAAACGCGCCGGGCTCCTCGTAGCGGCTGATGAACCCGATCCCGCTGGCGTCGCCGTCCGTCGTGTTGACGCCGCCCGTCGCCGTCGGCAGCCGCACGTCGGCGCCGACGGTCAGGCCGGTCAGGCCGGGCAGGTCGCGCTCGACGCCGAGGCGGACGTTGCCGAGCGCGGCGCCGGTCTGCGACTGCTCGAAGCCGCCCTCCTCGTACAGCGCGTACAGCTCGTCGCTGATCGAGACGAGCGCGAACGGGACCTCGCCCACGACGCGGACCGGCCCGACCGGCACCGACGCCCCGACCGCCCACGCCGAGGTCCGGGCGCCGTAGAAGTCGTCCGGGTCCTGAAGATCGAACGTGGGGTCCGGGTCGACGGCGTCGCCCAGCGACGGGGTCGTGAACGACGGCTTGGCGGCGCGGACGGAGAGCGCGGGCCCGGCGGCGTCGAGCGGGAGCCGGAGCGCGGGCTGCGCGCTGGCGGCGACGGAGAGGGCGAGCGAGGCGAGGAGGAGACGCACGGAGTGGGGGGAGACGGGCGCCGAACCTAGCCCCGCCCCGGGCGCGCGCCGGGGCGAGCCGGACGGCCGGACGCCGAAGTGCCCCGCCTACGCCAGCGGCTCGCCGGGGCCGCCCCAGTCCACGCCGAGGTGGGCAGCCACGTCGGCGGCGTGGGCGGCGAACGTGGGGTGCGTGCCGAGGTCGCCCGCCTGACTGCGTCGACCTGGCGGTTCGGCGCCCCCCTTCTCGTACCGGAGGACCGGGACGCGCTCGCGCGTGTGGTCGGAGCCCGGGTACGTCGGGTCGTTGCCGTGGTCGGCCGTGAGCGTGAGGACGGCGCCGTCGGGGAGCGCGGCCTCCAGCTCGGGGAGCGCGGCGTCGAAGGCCTCCAGCGCGCGGGCGTAGCCCGCGGCGTCGGAGCG
>CAXRFJ010000009.1:0-2667 GCA_964229475.1 Rubrivirga sp. | reverse complement strand
GTTGGGGCGCGACGATAGGAAGGCGCGCCGGGCGAGCCGGAGTTAGCATCGGGCTGGACACCCCCCCGTTATGAGCGCCGTCATCGCCCCGATCGCCGGCTCGGCCCTCGCCGCCGCCTGCGCCCTCGCGCTCTTCCGACTGAGGGGCCCGGCCGAGCCCGACCGGGCGCTCGACTACGTGCGGGCCCTCGCCGAGGCGTACCCCCCCGCCGAGCGGCCGGACCGGCCGCTCCCGATGGCTTCGCCGGCCGGCGAGGTCGCCGCCGACGCGGACGGCCTGCTCGTCCGGGTTGGCGAGGGCGACGGGTTCCGGCGTGTCCCGTGGTCGGCCGTCGGGTACGTCCTCCCGGTCCGGGGCGGGAAGGTCCGCGTCCACGTGGCCGACGTCGGGTCGCTCCTGGTCCCGGGCCGGTTCGTCGGCGAGCTCGCCCGAGCGCGGGGGGCGCTCCCCCGCTGACCGCGGTCAGGGGAGCCGGGCTAGGCGGTCCTGGCAGTGGAGGCACGAGACGACGCCGAGGTCGTCGGACCGATCGAGGGCCTCGCAGTCCCGGCCGGCGACCGGCTGGCGGCAGAGCGTCTCGTCGGCGGCGTCGGCGGCGTGCCAGGCCGACCACCACGGGTCGCCCCTGCCAGACGACGTGAGCCAGCGGACGGCGTGGAGCGCCGGCGGGGGGAGGGTCTTCAAGGGGACGGGGAGGCCAGGGGCGACGTGTACTCGCCGTGCCGCGGCGGCAGTTCCTCGACGGAAGCCCCGCCGGTCGCGCCCCTCAGCCGACCCCGTGTCGCCCCGGTCCCCGGGGTGTCGGAGCACACGAGCCCGCCTCGGCGCGGCGGGCTCGTGTGGGCACTCTAGGGGGAAGCCCCAGCGGTTATCTGCGACGTTCAGGCCGGGAGATGGGGGCCGATACGTGCGCGGATCGGGGGCCATCCAGGCGCTCGTCTACGACCCCCGCCTCCGCCGCCATGTTCGCCGTCGCCATCGCCGCCGTCGTCCTCGTCGTCCTCGCCGCCGTCGGGGTCCTCGGGCTCGGCCGAGCCGTCACCCGGCGCCGGGCCGCGTGAGCGGGCCGGCCGTCGCCCGGCCCAGGCCGGGGAGCGCGCCCATCGGGTCGCCGGCGGCCACGAGCGCCCGGTACTCGGCGACGGCCTCGCGGACCTCGGCGGCCAACTCCCCCTCGCCCTGTTCGCCGAGCCGGTCCGCGTAGGCGAGCGAGCGGGCGGAGATCGAGCGGGCGGGGATCGAGTGGCAGGGGGCGGGGGCGGAACCCGGATGTGCCGAGGGGTTGCCCGGGCATCTAGACACGCCGCGACGGGGATGACGCAGGGCCGTCGGCGCTCGCCCCGATCGTCGGGGCCCACTCCCGCTCAGGCCCATGCCCCGCACACCTGAACAGCAAGCCGCCGTCGCCGCCGAGGCCGCCCGCCTCGACGTCGCCTCGGGCCAGATCCACGGCGTCCGCTCCGAGGAGCACGACCGGACCCTCGGCCTGTGCCGGGCCCTCCGCGACCGGATCGACAACGAGCCGCTGACCCGTGCCGACCGCGAGCGGATCGCCAACTCCGTCATGCGCGCCCTGCTGGTCCTCGGCTACCACGCCGGCGACCTCAAGGCGTGGCTCCGGAAGACGGACGGCTCGGAGCCCCACGTCGCGAACCCCGCGGCCGAGATGGTCTTCGTCCCCGTCGTGACTCCGGAGTCCCTCGCGAGGGAGCAGCGGGAGCGCTCGGCGAGAGGGGAGACCGGGTTGTTCTGGGAGGAGCAGAGGGGCTGAGCCGCGCCGGAGCCTCCGGCCGCTACGCGGGGAAGAGGTGGGCGAGGAGCCGGCGGGCCCAGAACGCGGCCGCGGCGTCGCTCGCGGGGTGGACGCCCTGGTCGTCGAGGAGGTCGCCGCCCCCGGCCGCGAGCGCGGCCTCGCCGACCTCCTCGAGGTACGACACGGCCGCCGCGCTCCCGTCCAGCGTGAGGTTCCAGTTGTCGGCCCACAGCGAGACGTACCCGAGGTCGGCGTGGGCCTCGGCCGACTGGCGGATGGCCTCGAGGACGCCCTCGTTGTGGAGCCCGGTCAGCGCGGCCTGGCCCCACCCGTGGACGAGGAGGAACGCGACATCGCCGTACCCCGCCGCCGCGGCCGAGGCGCGGAACCGGGACCGGATCCGCTCGACGTACGGCCGGTACGCCGCGGCGAAGTCGTCGCGGTTGTCGGCCAGCTGGTACGCCTCGTTGTTGAGGTGGAGGACGACGACGAGCGGCTGGTCGGCGTCGACGCGCGAGGCCGACAGCCACGTCGTGAGCTTCTCGTCGCGGAACTGCTTCGACTCCGGCCCGGTCGGCGCCGCGTCCGTGTGCCAGCCCCCGTAGCCCCAGCTGGCCTCGCCGAGCATCGCGTACATCGGGCCCGAGTCGCGGTCGGGCCGGCGGACCCAGCACCCGCCGAGGAGGAGGTACTGGTCGAGGTCCGGGGCGGGCCCGGCCGCCTGGCCGTCGAGCGCGAGCAGCGCGCCGTACCACCCCGGCGTCCCCGTCGCGTTGTCGATCGTGACGTCGGGGACCCCGTAGAACGCGCCGGGCGCGGGGACGCCCCCGGGGAGGCCGGTCCCCGGGGCCGGGGTGACCGCCGCCTCGTGGGGGGCGCCCGCGGCCCGGTCCCTGAGCGCGACGGTGGCGGC
>CAXRFJ010000008.1:0-6196 GCA_964229475.1 Rubrivirga sp. | reverse complement strand
CGGGAGGTCCGGCGCGAAGAGCTGGAGCCGGCGGAGCGTCGCCATCCCGCCGATCCCCGGCCCCCTGATGCCGAGGAAGACGAGGTCGGGCTTGAGCCGGTCGAGCGCGTCGAGCGCGTCCTCCCCGGAGTGGAAGACGTGGACCTCGTGGTCCTTGGGCTTGTCGAGCCGGTACGAGAGGAGCCGGGCGTAGTGCTTGTCGTCGTCGACGACGAAGATGCGCGTGGTCACGGAGGGGGGAGCGGTGTGGGACGCCGGGTATCGCACACGCCCTGCCCGGCTTGACCGGCCCGCGTTCACGGCCGGAGCGGGACGCGGACCGGCTCCGTTTCCGGCCGTTGTTTTCTCAGAATGAGACACCGCCTCAGGGGATGCCCGAGCCGCCCCCGCCGCCCGCCTCGGGGCGGGCGCCGAGGCAGAAAGGGCCGGAGCGGAGGGCCCGACCGCTCGTAGACTGCGCGCCCCCCTCAGATCGCGCCCGTGTCGTCCCGTCTCGCCTCCGCCGCCCTCGTCTCCGCCCTCCTGGCGGTCGCCGCCTGCTCCGGCCCGGAGCCCGTCGACCTGCCCCCGCCGTCGCCGCCCGTCGTCGAGGCGCCGCCCGCCCCGCCGGCGCCGCCCGTCGTGGTCGAGCCCGCCGACCCGCTCCGCGGCGGCGAGGTCGTCGACGCGGCCACGCTGCCGGGGCCGGACCGCGAGTTCCGCGCGGCCTGGATCGCGACCGTCGCCAACATCGACTGGCCCAGCCGCCGCGACCTCTCGACCGACGCCCAGAAGGCCGAGCTCGTCGCGCTCCTCGACCGGGCGAAGGCGCTGGGCCTCAACGCCGTCGTGTTCCAGGTCCGCCCCGCCGCCGACGCCCTGTACTTCTCGGCGAAGGAGCCCTGGTCGGAGTACCTCACCGGCCGGCAGGGCCGCCCGCCGAGCCCGTGGTACGACCCGCTCCAGTTCGCCGTCGAGGAGGCCCACGCCCGCGGGCTCGAGCTCCACGCGTGGGTCAACCCGTACCGCGCCGGGCACCCGGCCGGCGACGGCCCGCGCGACGTGACCCACATCTCGCGCCAGCGGCCCGACCTCGTCCGGACCTACGGCGCCTACGTCTGGCTCGACCCCGGCGAGCCCGAGGCCGCCGACCACTCGCTCGAGGTGATCCTCGACGTCGTCCGCCGCTACGACGTCGACGGGATCCACCTCGACGACTACTTCTACCCGTACCCCGTCGACGAGCGCGGCCGCCGCGTCCAGTTTCCCGACGCCGACTCGTACGCCCGCGCGCGGGCCGCCGGCGAGACGCTCGGCCGCGACGACTGGCGGCGCCAGAACGTCGACACCTTCATCCACCGGCTCTACGACGAGGTCAAGGCCGAGAAGCCGCACGTCAAGGTGGGCATCAGCCCGTTCGGGATCTGGCGGCCGGGCCACCCCGCCTCCGTCACCGGCTTCGACCAGTACGGCGAGATCTACGCCGACGCCCGGAAGTGGTGGCGCGAGGGCTGGCTGGACTACCTCGCCCCGCAGCTCTACTGGTCCATCGACAGCCGCGGCCAGAGCTTCCCGGCGCTCCTCGACTGGTGGGGCGAGGAGAACGTGGCCGGGCGCCACCTCTGGCCGGGCCTCTACGACAGCCGCGTGCTCCCCGACGTGGGCGGGTACCGGCCGCAGGAGATCGTCGACCAGGTCGAGCTCGTCCGCCGCGACGCCGAGTCGACGGGGACCATCCACTTCTCGATGAAGGCGCTCCTCGAGCGGTACTCGCCGCTCGGCGGCCAGCTGGCGGCCGGCCCCTACGCCGAGCCCGCGCTCGTGCCGCCGTCGCCGTGGCTCGGCGTCGCGGCGCCCGCCGCGCCGCGCCTCTCGCTCACGCGCCGCGGCGACGACGTCGACGCCATCATGCTGCCGGGCGACGGCGCGCGGGTCCGCCAGTGGGTCGTCCGCGCGCGGCGCGGCGGGGCCTGGACCTGGGAGCTCGTGCCGGTCGGCGCCGGGACGTACGTGATCCCCGGCGACGGCGGGCGCGTCGAGGCCGTCGCCGTGTCGGCCATCGGGCGGGCCGGGGCCGAGGGCCCCGCGCGCGTGGTCGAGCTGTAGCCGCGGATCGGCGCCGCCGGCCCCGTTCCGCGAGGCCGACGCTGCCGGGCGGGCGGCGGCCGGGGCCGGGGCGTGACGGAGCCCCCGGGCGGCGCGGCCGTATCCTGCGCCCCCCTCTCCCCCGCCTCTCCCGCCCCATGGCCGACGCCGCCCCGCCCCCCGACGCCGACGCAGCGACCACCGTCACCGACGGCGACGTCCGCGCCGGCACGACGCCCGGCGGGCCCGACCGCAAGAGCCCGTGGCGCTGGGTCCCCTCGCTGTACTTCGCGGAGGCCCTTCCCTACATGGCCGTCATGTCGCTGGCGGTCATCCTGTACAAGCGGCTGGGGATGTCGAACACCGACATCGCGCTCTACACGAGTTGGCTCTACCTCCCGTGGGTGATCAAGCCGTTCTGGAGCCCGCTCGTCGACGTGCTCAAGACGAAGCGGTGGTGGATCCTCGTCACGCAGGCCCTCATCGGCGGTGGCCTCGCGGGCGTCGCCCTCACGATCCCCGCCGACGCGTTCGTCCAGTGGACGCTGGCCTTCTTCTGGATCCTGGCGTTCTCGTCCGCCACGCACGACATCGCGGCCGACGGGTTCTACATGCTCGCGCTCGACGAGCACGACCAGGCGTGGTACGTCGGCATCCGGAGCACCTTCTACCGGATCGCCATCATCGCCGTCTCGGGCGCCGTCCCGTTCCTGGCCGGCACGCTCGAGAGCTCGACCGGGCTGGCGACCGTCCCCGTCGAGGTCCGCGCCGTGCCGGCCTCGGCCGAGGGCGCGCTGGCCTCGCCCGCCGACCTCCCCTCCGGCGCGACCGACCGGACGGCCGCGGCCGGGAGCCTGCGCGAGGACCTGACCCTGTCCGCCTCGGTCGACGCCGTCGACATCCCGATCGTCGCGCGCGAGCCGGCCGAGGTCGCCGCCGTCCTGGACTCGGCGCGGGCCCTCAACCGCGCGGCCGGGTTCTACCCCGAGGAGGCCGCCGCCGAGGCGGAGGCGCCCGGCTGGTGGAGCCGGTCGGTCTCCGGCCCGCTCGGCGACGCGCTGCGGACGCTCTTCGGCGAGGAGCGCGAGGCCGCGGCGACGGCCGGCAACGTCGGCGTCGTGGCGTTCCGGCTCAGCGGCCCGCCGCCGCCGGGCGAGGAGGTCGCCGTCAACGTCGAGCTCGACGAGGGCGACGAGGCCGTCAAGCTGGTCGAGGGCAACAACCGGTTCACCTTCACCGAGGCCAACTGGGACCGCCCGTTCGCGGCCGTCGTCCAGCTCGACCCCAACCTCGACGCGCCGACGGAGGCCCGCTTCCAGGCCACGAGCGGCAACATCCCGCTCGCGTGGTCGATCGCCTTCTTCGTCCTCGCGGGCACGTTCTTCGCGCTCCTCGGGTGGCACGCGTTCGCCCTCCCCCGCCCCCTCGCCGACGCGCCCGCCGTGGCCGACGCCGGCGGCGCCGGCATCCTCCAGTACCTCGGCTTCCTCGTCGCGTTCATCCCCGTGCTCACGGTGCTCCTCCTGCCGATGGCGCTGGCGGGCATCGTCGCGCCGCGGACGACCGGGCCCTGGGGCCGCATGTTCCGCGCGCTCCCGTTCTCGGGGACGCCGTTCGCGCAGACCATCGTCTCCTTCTTCGAGAAGCCGGAGATCGGGATCGCCGTCGCGTTCGTCCTCTTCTACCGGTTCGCCGAGGGGCAGGTGGTCAAGCTCGTCGCCCCGTTCCTCGTGGACTCGCCCGGGGCCGGCGGCCTCGCGCTCACGACCAGCGAGTACGGCCTCGTCTACGGCACCATCGGCGCGCTCTCGCTGACGGTCGGCGGCATCCTCGGCGGCATCGTGGCGGCCCGCGACGGGCTCGGGCGGTGGCTCTGGCCGATGGTCATCGCCATCAACCTCCCGAACGCGATGTACCTGCTGCTCGCCATCTTCCGCCCCGAGAGCCTGTGGCTCGTGAGCGGCGCGGTCGCCATCGAGCAGTTCGGCTACGGGTTCGGGTTCGCGGCCTTCCTCCTCGTCCTCATCTACATCGCCGAGGGCGAGTCGAAGACGGCCCACTACGCCATCGGGACCGGCCTCATGGCGCTCGGCATGATGATCCCGGGCATGTTCTCGGGCTGGCTGGAGGACATCCTCGGCTACGAGAACTTTTTCTGGTGGGTCCTCATCGCCACGATCCCCAGCTTCCTCGTGACGGCCCGCATCCGGATCGACCCGGCCTTCGGCAAGAAGAAGGACGAGCCGGCCGAGGCCGCCCCCAGCCCGCCCACCGCCGCGGCCGGCGACGCCGACGACGCCTTCCACGGCTGATCCGTCTCGACGCTGCCCGCCTCGGTGCTCCCGGTGGCCCCCCGAGGCGGGCAATCTGACGAGACTTCTCCCCGTGTCATCCTGAGCGGTGGGCGCAGCCCGGAGTCGAAGGATCTCGGTAGGGCACGGCGTCCGGGAGGCCGCCCAGACGTGGTGCTCGCCGGAGAGCCTTGGCTGCGCCGTCGCTTCGCGGTCGACTCGCTCCGCTGGCTGCGCCGACCTACCGGTTCGCTCAGGATGACAGGAGAGACGCCCCTACTCGATGTGATGCTCCGTCCGCTTCTCCCCTCCGACCTCGGCGCGGCGCACGCGCTGTGGCAGCGGAGCGCCTCGTTCGACCCGGTCCCGCCCGCCGTCCTGGCTGAAAAGCTGTGGGGCGAGCCGGCCGGCCTCGCGCTGGCGGCCGAGGTCGACGGCGACCTCGCCGGGATCGGGTGCGGCGTGATCTGGGAGGTCCCGGGCCAGCGGCGCGGGAGCGTCCGCCTCCTGGCCGTCGCGCCGGAGCGCCGGCGGCGGGGCGTGGGCTCGGCGCTGCTGGACGCGCTCACGCGCGACCTCCGCCGGCGGGGCGCGACGTCGCTCCGCGTCGGCGAGGCGGCGCCGAACTACCTCACGCCCGGCGTCGACGTCCGCTACGAGGCCGCGCCGGCGTTCTTCGCCGCGCACGGGCTCCGCGAGACCGGCGAGGCCGTCAACCTCGGCGTGGCCCTGGGCCGGGAGGACTGGGCCACGGGCGACGACGAGGCGCGGCTCGGCGCGGCCGGCGTCTCCATCCGCCGCGCGACCGGGGCCGACCGGCCGGCGCTGGCGACGCTCCTCGACGCCCACTGGCCCGCGTGGCAGCCCGAGGCCGACGCCGCGATGCGGAACCGGCCCCCGTCGCTCCACCTCGCGCTCCGGGACGGCGCCGTGCTCGGGTTCGCGGCGCACTCCGCCACGAACGCCCCGCTCGGCTGGTTCGGCCCGATGGGGACGGCGCCCGAGGCACGCGGCCTCGGCGTCGGCGCCGTCCTCCTGCGGCGCTGCCTCGCCGACCTCGCGGCCGGGGGCCACGCCCACGCGACGATCGCGTGGGCCGCCGCGCTCCCGTTCTACGAGCGCGCGAGCGGCGCCACGGTCGCGCGGCGGTTCCGCCGGTTCGAGCGGGCGCTCTAGCGGCCGGCGACCCGCCGGATCGCGTCGGCGAGGAGAAGCTGGAGCTGGGCGTCGTTGAGGAACGCCTCGATCGGCACGCCGACGCTGACGGTCCTCCCGAACGCCACGGCCGCGCCCTGGCCCCCGGCGTAGCGGCGGACGACGGCCGCGTCCGGGTTCGAGGCCGCGAGCGCGTCGGGGGCCCGGACGGCGTACCGGTCCGGCCCGTACTCGGTCGCGAACGGGAGCGCGGTGCCGTCGGCCCGGAGCGCCGTCGCGCCGTCGACGACCCCGCCCGCCTCGACGCCGAGGTGGACCCGGAGCCACGCCGCCGAGGCCGGGTCCGACGCCGCGTCGCTCACCCAGTGGGCGCCGGAGACGACGAGCGCGCCGCCGCCGTCGAGGTAGGCCCCGAGCCGGTCGCGGAGCCGCGCGGGCAGCGCCTCGAAGGCCGGCGGGCGCGGGTCCTCCAGGCGCGGCCACGGCGTCCGCTTCTCGAGGCCGAGCACGAGGTCGACCACCTCGAACCGCCCGAGGTCGACGGCGCCGTCCCACACGGCTTCGTCGGAGGCCGACATGAACGAGCGGGCGAGCGGGAGGAGGGCCCGGCCGTGCGCGGCGACGTGGTCGTGATCGTTCCCCATCACCGTGAGCCCCTCCAAGTTGCTCGCGCTCGCGCCCCACCC
>CAXRFJ010000007.1:0-2602 GCA_964229475.1 Rubrivirga sp. | reverse complement strand
CATCGGCGCGTTCCCGAAGATGTTCATCCCGTTCGTCGTCATCATCCCGGGCATCATCGCCGCGATCGTCGTCCCCGAGCTCGCGGCGCTCAAGTCCGGCGGCGACGCCCAGGGCGTCACCTACAACGACGCCATCCTGCTGCTCATGCGCGACCTGCTGCCCAACGGCATGCTCGGCGTCGCGCTCGCCGGGCTCCTCGCCGCGCCGTGGCTGCTGGCGGCCGGCGCCGTCGCCGTGTGGGCGGTCCGCGACGGGCTCCGGCGCTGGCGCGCGAGCGGCCTCGACGCCGCCGAGGCCGCGATCGCGATGGGCTGGGGGACGCTCCCGGCCGCGGCGGGCTGGCTGGTCCGCGCCCGCTCCGGCGCCGGGACGGGCTACGGGCCGCTCGTCGAGCTCCTGACGGCCACCCACTTCCACTACGCCGGGAGCCTCCTGCTCGTCTGGACCGGGCTCCTCGGGCGGACGCTCCGCGCGTCCCTCCGCCCCGTCCTCCGCGCCGTCGTGGGCGGGCTCGTCCTCGGGTTCTGGGGCGTCGCCGTGGGCATCGCGCTCAGCCGCGGCCCGGCCGGCGGGTCGCTCGTCGAGACCGTCGCGGTCCTGGCGCTGGCCCTCTCGGCGATCGAGGCCGGCGTGCTGGGGCTGATCCGGGCCGGGCGGATCGAGGACCGGATGGCCGGGCTGATGATCGCCGTCTCCGGCGGCGTGCTGATCCTCGCGATGGGGCTCGCCCTGTGGTTCCACCTCGGCGCGCGGCTCGGCGCGGACGCGCCCGACGTCGGCCAGATGGTGAGCCGCCACGGCTGGCTCAACGCCTTCTTCGCCCTGTGGGGCGCCCTCGGCTGGCGGCGCCTCCGGCCGCGGCCCGCTACTCCAGCGTGACCCGGCGCTCCGCCGAGGCGGAGCCCCCCGCGACCGCGTCGGCGACGGTGACCGTGAGCGTGTAGGCGCCGGGGGCCTGGTCGCGGACGCCGACGAAGAACGAGACGAGGTCGTCCGAGGCCGAGCCGCTGGCCTCGGTGCGGACCGACACGCCGGGGCCCCGACCTCGGCCGAAGAGGACCCCGAGGAGGCCGCCGCGCCGGGCCTCCGGCCGGAGCGTCGCCTCGACCGTGTAGCGCGTCCGGCCGTCCTCGAGCCCGAGGCCGTACGCCTCGAGGACGACGTAGACCGGATCGGGCGTCGGGAAGACGGCGCGCGGGGCCGGCACGAGGCCGAGGCCGCCGCGCACGACCGGCCCGTGCCCGTCCTCGGCGACGGCCGTCGCCAGCAGGAGGTCGCTCACGCCGAACCCCGCCGCCAGTGGCTCGACGGGCTCGGACGCCGCGCCCCACGCCGCGCCGCCGGCGCCCTCCGCCTCGACGCGGACCTCGCCCGCGGCCGGCAGCCGGACCTGCGCCGCCTCGACCCACACCGCCTCGCCCCCGCTCCGAACGATCCGCCCGGCCGCAAGGCGCTCGTGCTCCCGCACCGCGCGGTCCACGACGGCGCCGCCAGCTCGGGCGAACGCGCCGGTGCGGACGGGCGCCGCGACCGAATCGACGGGGACACCCCAGGCCACGACCACGTCGGTCCCGCCGCCGGGCGCGCGGAACCGCGAGGCGAGCGCGGGCACGTCGAACGTCGGCGTGACCTGGGTCCGCTCCGGGTCCGTCCGCTGAAGCGCCTGGTCCTTCAGGACGAAGTCGTCGTTCAGGGCGCTCGTGCTGGGCCCGCCGAACGCCCACGCAGGCGGGCTGTAGCGGCGGAAGACGCCGTCGGACTCGGAGTCGTCGAACACGAACTGGAGGTCGTCCTCGTAGGCCCAGACACGGAAGTTGCCGTCGCCGTAGGCCCCGGGGTCGAACGCGCCGGGCGAGAACGAGACGGCGCCGGCCGGGCGGCCGTAGCGGACCCACAGCCGGCCCTGCTCCGTGTCGGCCCCGGGCCCGGGCGGGCGCGCGAACAGGTCGCCCTCGTTCCGCCCGAAGAGGAGGTCGGCCTCGGCGACGCGGGCGCGGTGCTCGGTCTGGCGCTCGGAGCGGGCGGTGAGCAGGCGGGGGTCGGCGGCGGCCCAGAGCGCGGCCGCGGCCGCCTCGGGGTCGGCGTCGAAGGCCGCGCGCCGGTCGGCGGGGACGAGGAGCCGGGCGTCCTCGTAGCGAGCGCGCGTGGCCGGGGCGAGCCGGGGCAGCGCGCGCTCGAAGGCGTCGCCGGCCGCGGCGAGGTCGCCGAGGCGGTGCTGGGCGAGGCCGGCGTAGAGGTCGGCGCGCGGGTCGCCGGTGGCGTCCCGGAACCGCTGGGCGACGGCGAGGAGCGCGGCCCACTCCTCGTCGACGGCCGCGAGCGTGGCGGCGGCGGCGTAGGCCCGCGCGGCCGCCGGGTCGGCCGCGACCCAGTCGTCGACGAGCGCGGCCCCCTCGCGGCGCGCGGCCTGCGCCCGCTGGCTCCGGTCGAGCACGTCGCCCATCGCCGCCCGCTGGTCCATGTCGAACCGCGACTGCCCGAGCCGCTTCGAGATCTCGACGGGGTCCACGAAGTCGCCCACCGGCGACGACGTGTCGACGAAGTCGATCCGGTCGTGCCACTCGAGGACGGTCCAGACGGCGTCGTCGGCGAGCACGCGGA
>CAXRFJ010000006.1:0-9209 GCA_964229475.1 Rubrivirga sp. | reverse complement strand
CGGCGGCAACAAGATCGCCGTCATCAAGGAGGTCCGCGGCATCACGGGCCTCGGCCTCAAGGAGGCCAAGGAGCTCGTCGACAACGCCCCGTCCCCGATCAAGGAGGGCGCCTCGAAGGAGGAGGCCGACGAGATCAAGGGCAAGCTCGAGGGCGCCGGCGCCACGGTCGAGCTCAAGTAAGCCCGCGCTGGCGGCCCGCCCCCGACAGCCCCGCGCTGCCCCGAGCGGTCCCCGCCAGCCCGCCGCGTCTCGCCCGCCCTCCCCGGCTCTGCCGTGTGGGGGGCGGGCGTTCGCGGCATCCGGCGGCGCGCCCTTTTTGAGCGCCCGTCGAATCCGGCCGGGCCCCGCCCGCGCCGGACGCGAACCGGCTGGAACCCCGCGTTCCAGGCCGCGTTCCGCTCCGTCGGCCCCGCTGCGCCCAGCGCGCGGGGTCCCGGATGCCCGCGCCGCCCGATCCCACCTCGGCCGGCGCCGCCCGGCGACCTGCACGCTCCGGCGTGGGGGTCGCGGCCGGGCCCACCAGCATCAGCGGTCATCACACCCCAGGGGTACGCCTTGAGCAACAGCAAGAGCGCGGCGCGACCGGCGCCCAGCGGCGAGAGCACTCGCCAGTCGTTCGCAGACATCGCGCCGGTCCTCGATTTCCCGGACTTCCTCGAGATCCAGCTCCGGTCCTACCACGAGTTCCTCCAGGCCGAGCTCGTCCCCGAGGAGCGGGACCCGGCCAAGGGCCTCGAGGCCACGTTCCGGGAGCACTTCCCGATCACCGACACGCGCGAGCGCTACACGCTCGAGTACCTCCACTTCACGCTGGAGGCGCCCAAGCACTCCATCGAGGAGTGCCTCGCGCAGGGCCTCACGTTCGCCCTCCCGCTCAAGGCCAAGCTCCGCCTGAGCGCCAAGGAGGACGAGGACGAGGACGAGCCGGAGGAGGCGATCCAGCAGGACGTCTACCTCGGCAACCTGCCCGTCATGACCGACAAGGGCACGTTCGTCGTCAACGGCGCCGAGCGGGTCATCGTCAGCCAGCTCCACCGGAGCCCGGGCGTGTTCTTCAGCCAGAGCGTCCACCCGAACGGGACGGACCTCTACAGCGCCCGCGTGATCCCCTTCCGGGGGTCCTGGATCGAGTTCTCGACCGACGTCGCGAACGTGATGTGGGCCTACATCGACCGGAAGAAGAAGCTGCCGGTCACGACGCTCCTCCGCGCCCTCGGCTACTCGTCGGACAGCGAGATCGTCAACCTGTTCGACCTGGCCGACGAGGAGCCGATCTCGAACAAGAAGGCCTTCGCCAAGCTCGCCGGCCGGACGCTGGCCTCGTCCGTGACCGTCGAGGTCAAGCACGAGGTGATCGACGAGGACACCGGCGAGGTGCTCCAGGAGAACGTTGAGCGGGAGGTGGTCCTCCCGGCCGAGCACGAGCTGACCGAGGACGACTACGGCCTCCTCAAGGACGCCGGCGTCGAGTCCGTCATCCTCCGCCGCGAGACGAGCGAGGACGACGAGGACAGCGGCCTCGACATGTCGACGCTGCTCAACACGCTCAAGAAGGACCCGACGCACTCGGAGGACGAGGCGCTCAAGCACCTCTACGAGACCCTCCGCAGCGCCGAGGCGCCCGACGTCGACGCGGCCCGCGCGCTCCTCGACCGGCGCTTCTTCTCCGACAAGCGCTACGACCTCGGCGCCGTCGGCCGCTACCGCATGAACAAGCGGCTCGGCCTCGACAGCGGCAACGACGCCGTCACGCTGACCAAGGAGGACCTCGTCGCGATCATCACCGAGCTCGTCAAGCTCCTCAACGGGAAGTCGAACGTCGACGACATCGACCACCTCGGCAACCGCCGCGTGCGGACCGTCGGCGAGCAGCTCCAGAGCCAGTTCTCGCTCGGCCTCGCCCGCATGGCGCGGACGATCAAGGAGCGGATGAACCTCCGCGACGCGGACAAATTCACGCCCCAGGACCTGGTCAACGCCCGGACCGTCTCGTCGGTGATCAACACCTTCTTCGGGACGAACCAGCTGAGCCAGTTCATGGACCAGACCAACCCGCTGGCGGAGCTGACGCACAAGCGTCGGATGTCCGCCCTCGGGCCCGGCGGTCTGACGCGGGAGCGGGCCGGCTTCGAGGTCCGCGACGTCCACTACACGCACTACGGCCGGCTCTGCCCGATCGAGACGCCGGAGGGCCCGAACATCGGGCTCATCTCGTCGCTGTGCACCCACGGCGTCGTCAACCAGTTCGGCTTTATCGAGACGCCGTACCGGAAGGTCGTCGACGGCAAGGTCACCGACCAGATCGAGTACCTCTCGGCCGAGGACGAGGACCGCTACGTGATCGCCCAGGCGAACGCCCCGCTCAACGACGACGGGACGTACGCCAACGACCTCGTCCGTGCCCGGATCGGCGGCGACGTCCCGCTCGTCTCGCCCGACGAGATCGACTACATGGACGTGGCGCCGAACCAGATCATCTCGCCGGCCGCCTCACTCATCCCGTTCCTCGAGCACGACGACGCCAACCGCGCGCTCATGGGCTCGAACATGCAGCGCCAGGCCGTCCCGCTGCTCCAGCCGTCGGCGCCGTACGTCGGCACGGGCCTGGAGGGCCGGATCGCGCGGGACTCCCGCGCCATCCTCGTGGCCGAGGGCGACGGCGTGGTCGAGTACGTCGACGCGACCAAGATCACGGTCCGCTACGACGAGACGCCCGAGGACGCCGACGCGGCGTTCGAGGAGCCCGTCCGGACGTACCCGCTCATCAAGTTCCGCCGGACCAACCAGGACACCAACGTCACGCAGAAGCCGCGCGTCGCCGCCGGCATGCGCGTCTCGAAGGGCGACCTCCTGGCCGACGGCGCCTCGACCGAGAAGGGTGAGCTGGCCCTGGGCAAGAACGTCCTCGTGGCGTTCATGCCGTGGAAGGGCTACAACTTCGAGGACGCCATCGTCATCTCGGAGAAGGTGGTCAAGCAGGACATCTTCACCTCGGTCCACATCGAGGAGTTCGACCACCAGGTCCGCGACACGAAGCGCGGCGAGGAGGAGCTCACGCGCGAGATCCCGAACGTCTCCGAGGAGGCGACGAAGGACCTCGACGAGCGCGGGATCGTCCGCGTCGGCGCCGAGATCAACCCCGGCGACATCATCGTCGGCAAGATCACGCCGAAGGGCGAGACCGACCCGACGCCGGAGGAGAAGCTGCTCCGCGCCATCTTCGGCGACAAGGCCGGCGACGTCAAGGACGCCAGCCTCAAGGCCAAGCCGGGCATGAACGGGATCGTGATCGACACGATGCTGTTCTCGCGCCGCAAGACCGACGCCATCACGAAGAAGGCCGAGGAGAAGCGGCTCGAGGAGATCAAGCGCCAGCTCGAGCGCGAGGTCGACGCCCTCCAGCAGTCGTTCTACGAGCGGTTCTTCGGGCTCATCGGCGCGAAGCAGGCCGGCGCGGCCATCGAGCTCCGCGACGGGACCGTCGTGATCTCCGAGGGCGCCAAGTACACCAAGACGGCGTTCAAGGAGATCGAGCCGGCGGACCTCAAGATCCGCCAGGAGTACACCAACGACGACGACACGAACCGGCAGGCCTGGAAGCTCCTCGCCAACTACCAGCGGCGGCACCAGGAGGTGACCGGCGCGGCCGAGCAGGAGGAGTACCGGATCCAGATGGGCGACGAGCTGCCCCCGGGCATCGTCCAGCTGGCGAAGGTCTACGTGGCCAAGAAGCGGAAGCTCCAGGTCGGCGACAAGATGGCCGGCCGCCACGGCAACAAGGGCGTCGTCGCCAAGATCGTCCCCGAGTAGGACTTGCCGGTCCTCGAGGACGGGACCCCGGTCGACATCTGCCTCAACCCGTTGGGCGTGCCGTCGCGCATGAACCTGGGCCAGATCTTCGAGACGCTCCTCGGCTGGGCCGGGCAGAAGCTCGGCGAGACCTACGCCACCCCGGCCTTCGACGGCGCGTCCATGGACGACATCGCCGCGAAGCTCCGCGAGGCGGGCCTCCCCGAGGACGGCCGCGTCCAGCTCTACGACGGCCAGACGGGCAACCCGTTCGACCAGAAGACGACGGTCGGGCAGATCTACATGCTCAAGCTGTCGCACCTCGTCGACGACAAGATCCACGCCCGCTCGATCGGGCCCTACAGCCTCATCACGCAGCAGCCGCTCGGCGGCAAGGCCCAGTTCGGCGGCCAGCGCTTCGGCGAGATGGAGGTGTGGGCGCTCTACGCGTACGGCGCCTCGAACGTCCTCCGCGAGCTGCTGACCGTCAAGTCCGACGACGTCCAGGGCCGCTCGAAGGCCTACGAGGCGATCGTCAAGGGCGACAACCTCCCCGAGCCGAACGTCCCCGAGTCGTTCAACGTCCTGCTCCGCGAGATGCAGGGGCTCGGCCTCGAAGTTCGCATCGACTAGGGGCCTGGCGGGCGCCCCGAGGCCGGCCCCCCGGCCTCGGGCGCGCTCCCCACACCCCCGACCCCCATACCCTAGTCCCTCAGATATGGCATTCGGCCTCCAGCCGGCCCAGCCGGCGCAGAAGAAGTACTACAGCTCGATCACCGTCAGCCTGAGCTCGCCCGAGACGATCCTCGGGCGGTCGTGCGGCGAGGTGCTCAAGCCGGAGACGATCAACTACCGGAGCTTCAAGCCGGAGAAGGACGGCCTCTTCTGCGAGAAGATCTTCGGCCCGGTCAAGGACTGGGAGTGCCACTGCGGCAAGTACAAGCGGATCCGCTACAAGGGCATCATCTGCGACCGCTGCGGCGTCGAGGTGACCCAGAAGTCGGTCCGCCGCGAGCGGTTCGGGCACATCACGCTGTCCGTCCCGGTCGTCCACATCTGGTACTTCAAGAGCCTGCCGAACAAGATCGGCGCGCTCCTCGGGATGAAGTCGAAGGACCTCGACAAGGTCATCTACTACGAGGCCTACGTCGTCGTGAACCCGGGCGGGGCCGCGAACCTCGGCATCGAGCAGGGCACGCTGCTCACGGAGAACGAGTACTTCGACGTGCTCTACCAGATCCGTGAGGACAACAACCGCCTCGCCGACGACGACCCGGACATGTTCGTGGCCATGATCGGCGGCGAGGCCGTCGAGGAGCTGCTCAAGCGGCTCGACCTCGACTCGCTGGCCGTCGAGCTCCGCTTCCAGGCCCGCACCGAGACCAGCCAGGCCCGCAAGGCCGAGGCGCTCAAGCGGCTCGGCATCGTCGAGAGCTTCCGCCAGGCGAACGCCCGGATGGAGAACAAGCCGGAGTGGATGGTCATGAAGGTGGTCCCGGTGATCCCGCCGGAGCTCCGCCCGCTGGTCCCGCTCGAGGGCGGCCGGTTCGCCACGTCGGACCTCAACGACCTCTACCGCCGGGTCATCATCCGGAACAACCGGCTCAAGCGCCTCATCGACATCAAGGCGCCGGAGGTCATCCTCCGCAACGAGAAGCGGATGCTCCAGGAGGCCGTCGACAGCCTCTTCGACAACTCGCGGAAGGCCAACGCCGTCCGCTCCGACTCGAACCGCGCGCTGAAGTCGCTGAGCGACATGCTCAAGGGCAAGCAGGGCCGGTTCCGCCAGAACCTCCTCGGCAAGCGCGTCGACTACTCGGGCCGGTCGGTCATCGTGGTCGGCCCGGAGCTCCGGCTCCACCAGTGCGGCCTGCCCAAGGAGATGGCCGTCGAGCTGTTCAAGCCGTTCATCATCCGGAAGCTCATCGAGCGCGGCATCGTCAAGACGGTGAAGTCCGCCAAGAAGGTGGTCGACCGCCGGACGGCCGACGTGTTCGACATCCTCGAGAAGGTGATCGACGGGCACCCGGTGATGCTCAACCGCGCCCCGACGCTCCACCGGCTCGGCATCCAGGCGTTCCAGCCGGTCCTCATCGAGGGCAAGGCGATCCGCCTGCACCCGCTCGTCACGACGGCGTTCAACGCCGACTTCGACGGCGACCAGATGGCCGTCCACGTGCCGCTGTCGCATGACGCGGTGCTCGAGGCGAGCATCCTCATGCTGTCGTCGCACAACATCCTGAGCCCGGCGCACGGCGGCCCGATCGCGGTCCCGTCGCAGGACATGGTCCTCGGCATGTACTACATGACGAAGGACCGGGCCGGCGAGAAGGGCGAAGGCATGGTGTTCGGCTCGACGCGCGAGGTCCGCCAGGCGTTCGACCAGGGCAAGGTCTCGCTCCACGCCCGGATCAAGCTCAAGCTCAACGAGCCGACGTTCGACGGGAAGCACGAGGCCGGCGAGACGATCGACACGGCCGTCGGCCGCGCGCTCTTCAATGACATCGTGCCGGCCGGCGTTGGGTACATCGACCAGGTCCTGACCAAGAAGAACCTCCGCAACATCATCGCGGGCGTCTTCAAGGCGACCGACTTCCCGCGCACGGCCACGTTCCTCGACGAGATCAAGGACCTCGGCTTCGGCCAGGCCATGCTCGGCGGCCTGAGCTTCTCGCTCGCCGACATCGTCGTGCCGGACGCCAAGCAGACCCTGCTGGCCGAGGCCGAGGAGCGCGTCGACGAGATCCGCTCGAACTACGAGATGGGCTTCATCACCGAGGCCGAGCGGTACAACCAGGTCATCGACGTCTGGACCTCGACGAACAACGAGATCTCGGACGTCCTCTACAACGCGCTCCAGGAGGACCAGGAGGGCTTCAACGCCATCTACATGATGGCGGACTCGGGTGCCCGAGGCAGCCGCGAGCAGATCCGCCAGCTCGGCGGCATGCGCGGGCTCATGGCGAAGCCGCAGAAGAGCCAGGCCGGCTCGGCGGGCGCCATCATCGAGAACCCGATCAAGTCCAACTTCAAGGAGGGCCTCTCGGTCGCCGAGTACTTCATCTCGACGCACGGCGCCCGGAAGGGCCTCGCCGACACGGCCCTCAAGACGGCCGACGCCGGCTACCTCACGCGCCGGCTCGTCGACGTGAGCCAGGACGTCTCGATCACCCAGCACGACTGCGGGACGCTCCGCGGCGTCCGGATGGAGGCGCTCAAGGACAACGAGGACATCGTCGAGTCGCTCCGCGACCGGATCGTGGGCCGCGTGTCGGTCCACGACGTCCGCGACCCGGAGACCGAGGAGGTCATCGTCCGGCGCGACGAGCAGATCTCCGAGGAGATCGCCGACTGGATCGAGGGCACCTCGATCGAGACGGTCGAGATCCGCTCGGTGCTGGCCTGTGAAGCCGAGCGCGGCGTGTGCGCCCTGTGCTACGGGCGCGACCTCGCCAACGGCCGGATGGTCCAGACCGGCGAGGCCGTCGGCGTCATCGCGGCGCAGTCGATCGGCGAGCCGGGCACGCAGCTCACGCTCCGGACCTTCCACATCGGTGGCACGGCCAGCCGCATCGCGGCCGAGTCGACGATCCAGACGAAGTTCGCGGGCACGGTGGCCTTCGAGAACCTCCGGACCGTCACCGACGAGTCGGGCGAGACGGCCCGCACGGTCGCCCTCGGGCGCTCGGGCGAGGTCCGTGTGCTCGACGAGGACGGCCGCCAGCGCATCGCCTACACGATCCCCTACGGCGCCGAGCTCTCCGTCGAGGAGGGCGACACGGTCGAGAAGGGCGACGTGATCGCGAGCTGGGACCCGTACAACTCGGTCATCATCGCCGAGACGACGGGCACGGTCCGCTTCCAGGACATCATCGAGGGGACGACCTACCGCGAGGAGTCCGACGAGCAGACCGGCTTCCGCGAGAAGGTCATCACCGAGACGCGCGAGCGCTCGCTGACCCCGGCGCTCGTCGTCGAGGGCGAGGGCGGCCGCGAGTACACGATGCCGGTCCGGGCCCGCCTCCAGGTGGACCAGGGCGACGAGATCAAGGCGGGCACGATCCTCGCCAAGCTCCCGCGCCAGTCGGCCGGTACCCGCGACATCACGGGCGGCCTGCCCCGCGTCATCGAGCTGTTCGAGGCCCGCTCGCCGAGCGACCCGGCCGTCGTGTCGGAGATCGACGGCGTGGTGAGCTTCGGCGGCCGGAAGCGCGGCTCGCAGGAGGTCGTCGTGACGTCCCGCGACGGGCTGACGGAGAAGACGTACCTCGTCTCGCTCTCGAAGCACCTCCTCGTCCACGAGAACGACTTCGTCCGCGCCGGCGAGGCGCTCTCCGACGGGCAGATCTCGCCGCAGGACATCCTCTCGATCCTCGGGCCCACGGCCGTCCAGGAGTACCTCGTCAACGAGGTCCAGGAGGTCTACCGGCTCCAGGGCGTCGGCATCAACGACAAGCACATCGAGGTCGTCGTCCGGCAGATGATGCAGAAGGTCCGGATCACGGACCCGGGCGACACGCCGTTCCTCGAGGACGACCTCGTCGACCGGCTCCAGCTCGAGAAGGTCAACGACGCGCTCTACGACAACTTCGTCGTCGTCGACGCGGGTGAGTCCGACCTCCAGATCGGCCAGACGATCACGCGCCGTCAGCTCCGCGACGCCAACTCGGCGATGAAGCGGGAGGACAAGCGCGAGGTCGAGGTCCGCGACGCCGAGCTGGCGGTCGCCGAGCCGGTCCTCCTGGGGATCACCCAGGCCGCGCTCAAGACCGACTCGTACCTCTCGGCCGCCTCCTTCCAGGAGACGACGAAGGTGCTCACGGAGGCCTCCATCGCGGCCAAGCAGGACAACCTGCTCGGGCTCAAGGAGAACGTGCTCGTCGGCCACCTCGTCCCGGCCGGCACCGGGCTCCGCGACTACACCGACATCGTCGTCGGGAGCCGCCAGGAGCTCGAGGCGCTGCAGGCCACGCAGGACGCGCTCGACCGCGGCCTCGCGACGGGCGACGGCGACCTCCTCGGCGCCCCGGCCTCCCCGGCCGCCGACGACGAGACGCTCGCCGAGATCAACCGACGCCTCGGCTAGCCCCGCCTCGGGCGCCCCGAGCGCACGCTGAACCGGGTGCCCCGGCTGCCTTCGCGGCGGCCGGGGCGCTTTCGGTTTCGTTCGGGGGGCTCGCCGGGAGGATGGCGCCGTCGGGCCCTGGACTCCCGTGCGCGCGCTCCTCCTCGCACGCCCGCTCCTGGCGGGCGGCACCCGGTGCGAGCCCGACTCCCCGGACTTCGGGAGCGAGCGGTCGTTCCTCGTCGCGCGCGCCGCGGCGGCGGCGGCCGGCACGCTCGGGGGGCGGGTCGGGCTCGGGGACGCTGTGGCCGAGGCCGCCCCGGTCGTTCGAGGCGGGGGGCGGATCGTACCATC
>CAXRFJ010000005.1:0-8727 GCA_964229475.1 Rubrivirga sp. | reverse complement strand
GACGCGCGGTCCGGCGACCCGGGATGGCCCCGCCCGCGGGGCGCGCCCGGCCCCGCGCGGGGCATGGGGCGTCGGAGCTTTCGCGGCCCCTCCCCTGCCCGCGGCGCCCTCGATGATCACCGAGTTCCTGCCCCTCTTCCTGATGGTCCTGCTCGCGCTGGGCCTCGCGCTGAGCCTGCTCAAGATCGCCGAGTACTTCGGGCCGTACCAGCCGAGCGCGATCAAGCAGAGCCCGTACGAATCGGGCCAGGACCCCGTGGGCACGGCCCGCGACCGGTACTCGGTCAAGTTCTACCTCGTCGCGATGATCTTCATCGTGTTCGACGTCGAGCTCGTGTTCCTCTACCCGTGGGCCGTCTCCTACCGGACGTTCCTCGAGGCCGGCGGGGCCGCCGCGCTCACGTCGCTCGGCGTGATCGGCACGTTCATCGTGATCCTCGTCGTCGGGCTGCTCTACGACGTCAAGAAGGGCGGGCTCGACTGGGACTAACGACTTTCAGTCCCGTTTGAAAACGGGACGCCGGGCGAACCGGGCGCGTCCGCCTCGGGTTGCCACCGCACGACACCCTCCAACGCCATGTTCAGCGAAGAAGGCGGCTTCCTCACCACGACGGTCGACTCGGTCGTCAACTGGGCCCGCTCGAACTCCCTCATGCCCATGCCCATGGGCCTCGCGTGCTGCGCGATCGAGATGATGGGGTTCGCCGGCCCGAAGTACGACGTGGCCCGGTTCGGGTCGGAGGCCATGCGGTTCAGCCCGCGCCAGGCCGACCTCATGATCGTGGCCGGGTGGTGCTCCCACAAGATGGCCCACACGGTCCGCCGCATCTGGGACCAGATGGCCGAGCCGAAGTGGTGCATCGCCCAGGGCGCCTGCGCCTCGACGGGCGGGATGCACCGGTGCTACGGCGTCGTCCAGGGGATCGACAACTTCGTCCCGGTCGACGTCTACATCCCCGGCTGCCCGCCGCGCCCGGAGGCCATCATCCACGCCCTCATGGACATCCAGGAGAAGATCCGCGCGACCGAGTCGGTGGCGAAGGACGTCCGCTTCACGGACGCGCCGAACCAGCTCGTCGAGGGCCGGATCCTGACGCCCGAGGGCCACCCCGTCTCCGCGTAACCATGGCCGACACCCCGACCCCGCCCGAGGAGACGCCGCAGCCGTCGGCCGCGCTCCAGCCGATCGCGGACGCCCTCGTCGGCGGCCCCGACGACGCGCCGTTCGTCGACCCGGCGGAGCAGACGCAGACGCTGAAGTTCCACTTCACGCCGCGCTCGGCGCTGGCGGGCGAGATGGAGCGGCTCCAGACGGAGAACCCGCACGCCAAGGCGACCTGGATCGTCCCCAACGTGATCCAGGCGCTCCGGGACGCGTTCGGCGACGCGATCCACGAGGTCGTCGGCTACGCCGGCGAGACGACGGTCTACGTCGAGAAAGGGCGGATCGAGGACGTCTGCCGGTTCCTCCACGACGAGGTCGGCTTCGACTACCTCACCGACATCGGCACGATCGACCGGTTCACGGAGGACGACCGGTTCGAGGTGTTCTACAACCTCTGCGCCCTCGAGGCGAAGAAGCGGATCCGCCTGAAGGTCCGCGTCGACGAGGACGACCCGACGGTCCCGACCGTCACGCACGTCTACCCCGGCGCCAACTGGCACGAGCGCGAGGCGTGGGACATGATGGGTGTCCGGTTCGAGGGCCTCGCGGACCACCGCCGGATCTACATGCCGGAGGACTTCGAGTACCACCCGGCCCGCAAGGAATTCCCCACCCTCGGGATCCCCGGCAGCCTCCCGCTCCCGGCCAACCACCCCGACGGCGAGCTCCAGCCGGACCCGTTCCCCCGCGCGCACGGCCAGATCCCGCACGACCTCGACTCCGACCTCGGCTGACCCATGGCAACGACCGACGCCAACACCCCGAACGCCCACGCGGCCGCGCCCGGATCGAGCGAGGACCTCTTCACGTTCTGGCCGCGCCACAACGCCGCGCTCTACCAGGCCCTCGCCGACCGGCACACGCACGTCGAGATCCCGGGCGCCACGAAGCGCGCGCCGTCGAGCGTCCGGCCGGACGAGCCCGCTGGCGACGGCGCCGAGGCCGTCGGCCTCGACGTGTCCGGCGACGGGGCCCGCGGGGCCGCCCCGATGGTCGTGCCGAAGGGCGAGGACCCGCTCGAGAGCCGGATGATCCTCAACCTCGGGCCGCAGCACCCGGCCACGCACGGCGCCCTCCGCTGCGTGATCCAGCTCGACGGCGAGTCGATCGAGAAGTGCCTCGTCGACATCGGGTACCTCCACCGCGGCATCGAGAAGCTGGCCGAGGTGAAGACGTACCAGGAGTTCATGCCCTATACGGACCGCATGGACTACATGTCGCCCTACTCGAACAACGTGGCCTGGTGCCTCGCGGTCGAGAAGCTGGCCGGCATCGAGGCGCCGCCGCGCGCCCAGTGGCTCCGGACGATCGGCTGCGAGCTGGCCCGGATCTCGTCGCACCTCCTCTGGGCGGGGACGATGGTGATGGACGCCGGCGCGCTCTCGGTCTTCCTCTGGACGTTCAAGTACCGCGAGGAGATCTACTCCATCTTCGACGAGATTGCCGGGGCCCGCTTCACCGTCTCGCACAGCCGCATCGGCGGGCTCGCGTTCGACTTCTCGCCGGCCGCGCTCTCCATGATCGCGAGCTTCTGCGACGAGTTCGAGCAGCAGATCGCCGACTGGAAGAAGCTCCTCAACCGCAACCGGATCTGGATCGACCGGAACGAGGGCGTCGGCGTGCTCTCCCGCGAGGAGGTCATCGAGCAGGGCTACACCGGCCCGACGCTCCGCGCCTCGGGCGTCCCCCACGACCTCCGCATCTTCGAGCCCTACCTCGTCTACGACCAGGTCGACTTCGACGTCCCGATGCGGACCGAGGGCGACTCGCTCGCGCGCTACTTCGTGCGGATCGAGGAGATGGAGCAGTCGGTCCGGATCATCCGGCAGTGCCTCCAGAAGCTGCCCGAGGGCCCCGTCCGCGTCGACAACGCGAAGGCGGCCTACGCCTCCAAGGACGAGGTCTATTACTCGATGGAGGGCATGATCCACGACTTCATGATGACGGACACGGGCGTCGCGCCGCCGAAGGGCGCCGAGGCCTACCACGCCATCGAGAGCCCGAAGGGCGAGCTCGGCTTCCACCTCGTCTCGGACGGGACCGGCAGCCCGTGGCGCGTCAAGATCGTGACCGGCTCCTTCAAGAACCTCCAGGGCCTCGAGACCATGATGGAGGGCGCCCAGGTGGCCGACACCGTCGTCCTCATCGGCTCCATCGACCCCGTCATCGGCGACAGCGACAAGTGAGTTCGGGGTTCGGAGTTCGGGGTTCAGAGTTGGACCCTGCGCACTCCGAACTCTGAACCATCAACTCCGAACTCAGCATGACCCCCGACACCCCCGGCCCGTTCGTCTCCCCGACGCCGCAGTACGTGCCCGGCGAGACGCCCGCGCGCACGTTCTCCGACGACGAGCTCGTCTGGACCGACGAGGAGCAGGCCCAGCTCGACACGTTCAAGGCGCAGTACCCGACGGCCGACGCGGCCGTGATGAAGGGGCTCTGGCTCGCGCAGCGGAAGTTCGGCTGGCTCCCGCCCGAGGTCCTGCGCCTCGTGGCCGACTCGCTCGGGATCCCGTACGCGAAGGTCTACGGCGTCGCCACCTTCTACACGCAGTACTTCAAGGAGGACAAGGGGGCGTTCGTCCTCGACGTCTGCACGTGCTTCTCGTGCCAGGTCTGCGGCGGCTACGACATGCTCCATTACCTCGAGGAGAAGCTGGGCGTGCCGAAGGGCGTGACGACCGAGGACGGCCTGTTCACGATCCAGGAGGCCGAGTGCCTCGGGGCCTGCGGCTCGGCGCCGATGCTCCAGGTCACGAACGGCGCCTACGTCCACAACCTGACCAAGGAGAAGATCGACCGGCTCGTCGACGCGCTCCGCGGGGGCCAGGAGCTCCCGTTCGAGAGCGTGACGCTCCCGCAGGACGAGGCCGAGCTCGGCGGCAACCGCCGGACCGACGCCGAGGCCGTTGAGACCTACCAGACGCCGCCCGTCTCCGACTCCGTCCACTAGTGGCCGTCTCGCGCCTCGCCGACCGACGCATCCGGGAGGCCGCCACGCAGGCGGCCCTCCGGCTCGACGTGCGCGGTCCGGTCTCCGAGGCGCTGGGCAAGGCGGGCATCGTCGTCCCCCCGGCCGCGCCCGACGAGCCGCCGACGCCCGGCCACGCGCCGGCGCCGGCGTCCCGGACCGCCGGGCGAGGGCTCCGACCGACCGTCAAGCCCCTCGCGCCCGCGCCGTGGCCCACGCGTCGCGCGGCGAGCCCCGGACCGCCGCCCCTCTCGGGGCTCACGGCCGACGAGCGTCGCGTCCACCGCATCCTGCTCGACCAGCTCGCCCTCGCCAACGCGCAGAGCCAGAACGGCGTCGGCGAGCTGACCTACGTCGAGAAGACGAAGCTGAAGGCCCTGGACCTCGCGTTCATCAACGCCGAGTTGGCGAAGATGAGCGAGCGCGAGGTCCGGTCGGCCGAGATCGGTCGGCGGGTCCTGCTGGGCGCGCTCGTCCTCGCGCCGCTCGGGCTCGGGGCCGCGCTCGTGGCCGGGGCCGGGATCGAGGCCATCCTCGTGGCGCTCGGCGTCCTGGTGGCGGCCAGCGGCGCGCTCCTCGCGCAGTCGGCCCAGGCGTCCCCCTCGTCCCCCCGCCGCCAGATCTACCAGGCCCTCCGCGAGCTGGCCCTCCTCCTCGACGAGGACGCCGCTTCCGAGGCCGTGCTCCAGGCCGACCTCCTCATCGACCACCTGGCGGGCGCCGCGCCGTCCGCCGAGACGGGCGCCGCGCGCGCCCGCGTCCGCAGCTAACCCCGCCCCCATGGCCGACACTCTCCTCACGGGCCAGTCCAAGGCCGGCGACTGGCGCTCCTACGAGCGCGTCATCCTGCCGCCCGTCAAGGACCTCCACCAGATCGACGTCTACGAGCAGAACGGCGGCTACGGGGCGCTGAAGGCCGTCGTCAAGGACGGCAAGTTCGACCCGGCCGGCCTGACCAACGAGGTCAAGGCCTCCGGCCTCCGCGGCCGCGGCGGCGCCGGCGTCTCGACGGGCCTGAAGTGGAGCTTCATGCCGCCCGTCGACCCCGAGAAGCCGCGGTACCTCTGCTGCAACGGCGACGAGTCCGAGCCGGGCACGTTCAAGGACCGCCAGATCTTCGAGTACAACCCGCACCTGATGATCGAGGGGATCGTGCTCGCGTGCTACGCGATGACGATCAAGACGTGCTACCTCTACATCCGCGGCGAGTACATCGAGTACGTCGAGCACGTCCAGAAGGCGGTCGACGAGGCGTACGCGAAGGGCTACATCGGCCAGAATATCCTCGGGACCGACTTCTCGACGGACCTCGTGGTCCACTACGGCGCCGGCGCCTACATCTGCGGCGAGGAGTCGTCGCTGATGAACTCCCTTGAGGGCAAGCGGGCGTATCCGCGGATCAAGCCGCCGTTCCCCGCCCAGAAGGGCCTCTGGGGGATGCCGACGACGATCAACAACGTCGAGACGCTGGCGGACGTCCCGCTCATCGTGAACCGCGGGGCCGAGTGGTTCGCGGGGATCGGTCCGGAGAAGCACCCTGGGCCGGTCCTCTACGGGATCTCGGGCCACGTCAACAAGCCGGGCGTCTACGAGTACCCGACGGGCATGCTCATCACCGACCTCCTGGAGGCGGCGGGCGGCGCGCGCGGCGGGAAGAAGATCAAGGCTGTCGTCCCGGGCGGGAGCTCGACGCCCCCCCTCACGTGGGAGATGGCGGCGCAGGCGACGATGGACGCCGAGACGCTCCGCGAGGCGGGCTCGTCGATGGGCACCGGCGGTCTGTGCTTCCTCGACGAGGACACCGACATGGTGAGCTTCACGCGGCGGATCGCCCACTTCTATCACCACGAGAGCTGCGGCCAGTGCACGCCGTGCCGCGACGGGACGGGCTGGATGGAGAAGCTGCTCCACCGGATCGACGACGGCGAGGGCTACACCCGCGACCTCGACCTCCTCCTCGACCTCTGCGACCAGATGGAGGGCCGGACCGTCTGCGCCCTCGCCGACGCCGCCGCGTGGCCCGTCCGCTGGGGCATCCGCCGCTTCCGCGACGAGTTCGAGGCCAAGTGCAAGCCGAGCCTCGTGGCCGGCGCCGACGTCTCGGGCGACGGCGCGACCGAGGAGACCGGCGAGCTCACCCCCACCGGCACCCCGACCACCTAGCTCACGCTGCGTGTTGCGTATCTCGTGATCGGCTCAAGCGCCGACCTCCCCCGAGACCACGCAGCACGCGACACGCAACAGCCATGAAGCCCACGCTCCTCCTGATCGCCCTCCTCGGCCTCGGCGCCTGCGCCGACCCGGCCGAGGCCCCCGCGCCCAGCGACGCCGCGACCGAGGCGGGCGCGGCCGAGGCCGCCGCCGGCACGTTCGGCGAGGCCGTCCCCGACGGCGACGCGCTCTCGCCCGCCGAGGTCCTCGCGGACCCCGACACGTACGCCGGCAAGACGGTCGTCGTGGAGGGCACGGTCCGCGAGGTCTGCCAGATGGCCGGCTGCTGGCTCACGTTCTCGAACGACGCCGGCGAGACCGTCCGCGTCAACGTCCCGCGCGACGAGACCGAGAGCTACGTGTTCACCTTCCCGAAGGACGTCTCCGGGCAGACCGTCCGCGTGGCCGGCACGCTCGAGGTCGAGACGACCTCCGTCGAGGACCAGCGCCACTACGCCGAGGACGGCGGGGCCACGCCCGAGGAGGTCGAGGCCATCACCGAGCCCAAGCAGACGCTCGTCCTGACGGCCCTCGGCGCCGAGCTGGCCGAGGCCGCCGGCGAGGCCCCGACCACGGCGCCCGCCTAGCGCCCGCCCCCGCACGCACTCCGCACGACGCACACCGCATCCATGCCGCAGGTCATCATCGACGGGAAGGCTCACGAGTTCGAGCCGGGCCAGAAGGTCCTCCAGCTCTGCCTCGACGAGGGCACCGAGATCCCCCACTTCTGCTACCACCCGTCGCTCTCGGTCCCGGCCAACTGCCGCCAGTGCCTCGTCAAGGCGGGCACGCCGATGATCGACCGGGAGACGCGGGAGCCCGTGCTCGACGAGGACGGCACCCCCAAGATCAACTACTTCCCCAAGCTGATGCCGAGCTGCGCGCTCGACGTCACCGAGGGGATGGTGGTCCACACCCAGCTCGACTCCGAGGAGGTCGCCGCCGCCCAGGCCGACAACCTCGAGATCATGCTGGCCAACCACCCGCTCGACTGCCCGATCTGCGACCAGGCCGGCCAGTGCCCGCTCCAGATCCAGGCCTACAAGTACGGGCCGGAGGGCTCCCGCTTCGAGTTCGAGAAAGTCCACAAGCCGAAGCGCGTCCAGCTCGGGCCCAACGTGGTCCTCGACGCCGAGCGCTGCATCAACTGCACGCGCTGCACGCGGTTCACGGCCGAGGTCACGGAGACGCACCAGCTCACGATCATCAACCGGGGCGACAAGAACCACCCGATGACGGCGCCGGGCGAGACGTTCGACGACGCCTACTCGATGTGCACGACGGACATCTGCCCCGTCGGCGCGCTCACGGAGGACTACTTCCGCTTCCAGGCCCGCGTCTGGGAGATGGCCTCGACGCCGACCGTCTCCGACTTCGGCGGCAAGGGGATCAACGTGACGGTCTGGACCAAGAACAACCAGGTCCTCCGGATCACGCCGCGCGAGAACCTCGACGTCAACGAGTACTGGATGCCCGACGCGGCCCGGCTCGTGTTCAAGACGTACAACGAGGACCGCGCCTCCGGCCCCCAGATCCACGGGACGCCGGCGACGTGGGAGGCCGCGGCGGCCGAGGCCGGCCGGCTCCTCAAGGACGCCGGCTCGAACGTCCTCTTCCTCGGCTCGGCCTACGCCACCGTCGAGGACAACTACCTGCTCATGCGGCTCGCGGAGGCCGTCGGCGCCGAGGCGCCGCGCTTCGTCGACCGCCGCGGCGAGTGGGACGGCGACGGCTGGCTCCACTCCTCCGACCCGGCCCCGAACACGGCCGGCTGCGAGCGCCTCGGGATGCAGCCCGTGGACCCGGCGCTCCTCGCGTCGCAGGTCGCCTCGGCCAGCCTCGTCTACGTGCTCCAAGACGACCCGGTCGCGGCCGGCGTTCTCTCGGCAGACGACCTCGGCGACACGCCGGTCGTCCTCCACGCGACGCACACCACGAACCAGACCTCGGCGACGGTCACGCTCCCGATCGCGATGTCGGTCGAGACGCTCGGCACCTACGTCAACGAGGACGGGCGCGCGCAGCTGCTCCGGCCGGCCAAGATGGTCCGCGCCATGAACCGCTCGCTCCTGATGGCGCTCGGGACCGGCCAGAGCCGGAACGACCGCGTCGGGACGCCCTTCGACCGCTGGCACGACGAGGCCAACCAGGTCGACTGCCTCCCCGGCTGGGCCACGATCCCGCAGGTCGCCAAGGCCGTGGGGGTCGACCTCTCGTACAAGTCGCCGGCGAAGATCATGGCCGAGGTCGCCGAGCGGCCGGAGTTCTCCGGCGCCACGCACGGCGCGATGGCGCTGCTCGGCGTCCCGCTGGAGACGGCCGACGCGCCGGCCGCCGCCTAGCCTCGTCCGCCGCGGGGCGCCCCCCGGCCGCCCCGGGC
>CAXRFJ010000004.1:0-5409 GCA_964229475.1 Rubrivirga sp. | reverse complement strand
GGACCGTCGTGACCTCGACGTCGCCGAACGCCGCCAGCTGCTCCTCGACCACGCTCCGGTCGCCGACGACCACGATGGCCGTGTCGTCGCCGCGGAGGACCTCGGCCGTCACGCGGCGGACGTCCTCGGGCGTCACGGCGTAGACGCGCGTGACGTAGTCCTCGAGGTAGCTCCGGTCGAGCCCGTGGAGGTCGAGGAACGCGAGGTACGACGCGATCCCGCCGGCCGACGAGTTCTGCAGGACGAACGTCCCGGCGAGGTAGTTCTGGATCCCCTCGAGCTCCTCGGCCGAGGGCGCCGTCGTGGCGAGGCTGTCGATCTCGGAGAGGATCTCCGCGATGGCCGGCCCCGTGAAGGGCGTCTGGATGGCCGCCTGCTCGGCCCAGTACCCGTCGCGGTAGCGCGCCGAGACCGACGAGCCGGGGCTGTAGGTGTAGCCCTTGTCCTCGCGGATGTTGCGCGTGATGCGGGAGCCGAAGCTGCCGCCGAGGAGGGCGTTCGTGACCTGGAGCGCGACGTAGTCGTCGTCGGCCGGGTTGAGGGCCGGGAGGCCGACGTAGACGTTCGACTGGGCGGCGCCGGGCTGGTCCACGAGCACGACGCGGCGGCCGGTCTGCGGGTCCGGCGGCGTCGGCGCGGTCGGGGCCGGGCCGCCGGCCCAGTCGGCGAACGCCTCGCGGACGGCGGCCTCGACGGCGGCCTCGTCGAACCGGCCGACGACGTAGAGCCGCGTCCGCTGCGGCCCGACGTGGGCGTCGTAGAACGCGCGGACGCCGTCGACGGTGGCCGCTTCGATGTCCTCGGCGTCCGGGAGGATGACCTGGGCGTAGGGGTGGTCGCCGTAGAGCGTCTCGTAGAACGCGGCCTGCGCGAGCGTGCCGGGCTGCGAGCGCGCCACGGCGGCGCCGCGGAGCGCGTCGCGCTGGACGCGCTCGAAGGCGCCCTCCGGGAAGGCCGGGTTGCGGAGGACGTCGGCGACGAGCGCGACGAGGTCGGGCGTGAACTCGCTCAGGACGCGGCCCGTCACGAACGTCTGGTCGAGCCCGGCGCCGGCCGAGACCGCGCCGCCCATCTCGGCGGCTTCGCGCGCGATGGCCTCGGCCGAGCGCGTCGTGGTGCCCTCGGTGAGGAGCGCCGTCAGGAGGTCGGCGCGGCCGGTCTGGTCGGCCGCCTCGTCCACGTTGCCGACGCGGACGACGGCGTAGACGTTGGCCTTCGGGAGGCTGCCGTAGGGGACGCGCGTGACGGCGACGCCGTTGTCGAGCGCGAACGTCGTGCCCTCGGGGATCTCGAACGGGAGCGGCGGCCCGGGCTCGGGCGGCGTCGAGGGGAAGCCCTGGGCGAGGGCCGGCCCGGCGAGGGCCAGGCTGGTGAGGGCCAGGAGGGCGGAGAAGAGGGGGCGGATCCGGGAGGTCGACGGGGTCAGCATGGGAGTCGGGGGGCGGCGGGGCGGGGCGGGGGCGGGGGCGGTCCGCCTCGGTCGGTCCGTGGGGACGCCGAGGCGGGGGCCGCGCCTACGAGCCGCCGCCGGCGGCCTCGAGCGTGATGACGGTCCGGTTCTCGGGGCGGAGCCAGTCGCGGGCCGTCCGGCGGATGAGCCCCGGCGTCACGCGCTCGAAGCGCTCGACGAGCGTGTTGATCCGCGCCGGGTCGTCGTCGAAGAGGGCGACCGACGCGAGGAGGTCGGCCCGGCCGAACCCGAACGTCCCGCCGATCGTGTCGTAGAGGTCGCTCCGGAGCTTGACCTTGGCGCGCTCCAGGACGTCCGGCGCGACGCCCTCCTCGCGGATCCGCTCGATTTCGGCGTCGATGAGCGCGAGCGCCGAGTCGGGCGCCGTCTCGGGGTCGTGGATGAACCAGGCCGAGAGGAGCATGGGCCCGTTGTAGTTGTACATGTTGCCGAGCGGCCAGTTGATCCCGCCGCTCACGCTCGCGGTCACGCCGTTCTCGGTCACGAGCGCCTGGTGGAGGCGGGAGTCGTCGCCCTCGAGGAGGATCTGCTGGAGGAGGCCCATCGCGTAGTAGGCCTCCGAGTTGCGCGGCGGCATGTGGTAGGCCCACGCGAGCGCCGGGCGCGTGGCCAGCGAGTCGACCTTGGCGGCCCGCTTCTCCTCGGTCTGCGGCGGCTCGCGGAGGTCCGGGATGGGCGGCACGTCGGCCCGCGGGATCTCGCCGAAGTAGCGCTCGACCCAGGCGACCGTCTGGTCCGGGTCCACGTCGCCGACGACGACCACGACGGCGTTGTTCGGCGCGTAGTAGGTGTCGAAGAAGGCCTGGACGTCGTCGAGGTTGGCGGCCTCGAGGTCGCTCAGCTCGCCGTAGAAGTTGTGGGCGTTGTACCAGTTCTCGTTGGCCTCCTGCGGGAGGTCGAGCCACGGGAACCCGCCGTACGGCTGGTTGATGACGTTGACGCGGACCTCGTTGGAGACGACCCCCTGCTGGTTGGCCAGGTTCTCCTGCGTCACCTGGAGCCCGCGCATCCGGTCGGCCTCGGCCCAGAGCATCGTCTCGAGCGTGTTGGCCGGGACGATCTCGAAGTAGTTCGTGAAGTCGAACCGGGTCGAGCCGTTGAGGACGCCGCCGTTGCGCTGGACGAGCCCGATGAACTCGTTCTTGCCGAGGTGCTCCGAGCCCTGGAACATCATGTGCTCGAAGAGGTGGGCGAAGCCGGTCCGGTCGCGGGGCTCGATCCGGAACCCGATGTTGTAGTAGACGGCCACGACGGCCGTCGGCGCCGAATGGTCCTCGGACACGACGACCTTGAGCCCGTTGGCCAGCGTGTCGTAGACGACGGGGACCGAGAAGGCCTCGGGCTCGGCCTCGGCCAGCTCGGCCTCGGTGAGCGGGTCGAAGTCGGGCTCGGTGGAGGCCGGGGCCTCGGGGGCCCGGAGGACCTCGGTGCCGCCCGAGCAGCCGGCGGCGACGAGGAGGGCGGCGAGGGCCGCCAGAGGAGCGAAGCGCATGCGAGGGGGGCGGGAGAGCGACGGGAACGGGTCCAATGTCGCACTCGCGCGTGGGGTCCCTCGGTTTGGCCCTGCCCGCCGGCTCCCCCGGCCTCGGCGCCGAGGCGGGCGGAGACGCGACCGCCCCGCCGGCCGGAGCCAGCGGGGCGGGAGGGCGGCGAGCCGCCAGAGGTGCCGACCGGATTTGAACCGGTGTACCAGGTTTTGCAGACCTGTGCCTAACCCCTCGGCCACGGCACCGTGCGGCCCAATCTACGGCGGGCCGCGCCGCGTGCTCGTGAGATCCGTGCGCAGGCCGGCGGGCACCCCGGCCAGGACTCGAACCTGGACTCAACGGCTTAGAAGGCCGTCGCTTTATCCAATTAAGCTACCGGGGCGTGCCCGCAAACTAGCCCGTCGGCGGGCGCGCCGGGCCGCCTCGGGGGCGCCGTCGGGCGGCCCGTGCGTCAGGGGATCGCGGACAAACGGCGGGGAGGGCCGGGCGTCTTCCCCGGCGGGCCTAGATTGCCCCGCCCCGTTCTCACCCGCGCGCCCATGCCCCCCGGCGGCGACGACGTCATCCGCTGCTCGTTCTGCAGCCGCACGGCCCACGAGGTCACCTCGATGGTGGCCGGGCCCGACGTCTACATCTGCGACCGCTGCATCCACGACGCCTCCGGCATCGTGCGCGGCGACCTCCAGGCGTACGTCCCGCCCGGGACGGGCGCGGGCCGCCGCTCGTCCACCGGCCGGCCGCGGCGGATGACGCCGCGCGAGATCAAGGGGGCCCTCGACGAGCACGTCATCGGCCAGGAGATCGCCAAGCGCGCGCTGTCGGTCGCCGTCTACAACCACTACAAACGGATCGAGGCCGAGGAGTACCTCCACGCCTACGACGACGTCGAGCTCGAGAAGTCGAACATCCTCCTGCTCGGGCCGTCCGGGACCGGCAAGACGCTCCTCGCGCGGACGCTCGCCAAGATCCTCGACGTCCCGTTCTCCATCGCCGACGCCACGGCGCTCACCGAGGCCGGCTACGTGGGCGAGGACGTCGAGTCGATCCTCAGCCACCTCCTCCAGGCGGCCGACTACGACGTCGAGCGGGCCGAGCGCGGGATCATCTACGTCGACGAGGTCGACAAGCTCTCGCGCAAGGGCGACAACGCGTCGATCACGCGCGACGTCTCGGGCGAGGGCGTCCAGCAGGCGCTCCTCAAGATGCTCGAGGGGACCGTCGCGGGCGTCCCGCCGAAGGGCGGCCGGAAGCACCCCGAGCAGAGCCTCGTCCAGTTCGACACGCGGAACGTCCTGTTCATCTGCGGCGGGGCCTTCGACGGGCTCGCGCCCCAGATCGCGCGGCGCCTCTCGCGCGGCCAGATCGGGTTCCACCACGAGGGGACGGCCACCGTCGACCCGAAGGACCCCACGCTCTTCCGCCACGCCGAGCCCGACGACCTCCTCCGCTACGGGCTCATCCCCGAGCTGATCGGCCGGCTCCCGGTGCTGACCGCGCTCGACGCCCTCACCCCGGCCGACCTCCGCCGGATCCTGACCGACCCCAAGAACGCGCTCGTCCGGCAGTACCAGAAGCTGTTCGCGATGGACGGCATCGACCTCGTGCTCGACGACGACGCGCTCGACGCCGTCGTGGACCGGGCCGTCGCGCTCGAGACCGGCGCGCGCGGGCTCCGGTCCGTCCTCGAGGACGCCCTCCTCGACCTCATGTTCGACGCGCCCGAGGCCCACGCCGGCGCCGTCTGCCGGATCACGGCCGCGACGATCACCGACGGGGCCCCGCCGCTCTACGAGGAACGGAAGGCGTCGGCGTAGCCAACGCGAGGCGTCGGCATAGCCAACGCGGGGCGTCGGCGCCGCCCGGGCATCCGTCCGCCTCGGGGCCGAGGCGGGGGGGCTCAGCGCACGGGGCGGGCCGTGACGGTCGTCGTGCGGGTTCCGTCGCGGTGTCGGGTCGTCGTCGTGACCACCACGATCGGCTCCGCCGAGCACCCCGCCTGGGCCGTCTCCGTGACCGTGCGCCCCCCGTCGCTCGTCTCCACGGACGCCCGGCCGACGCACGCCTCGCGCTCGGGGGCCGGCGTCTCGCCGGTGCCGCGGTACGTGGCCCCGACCGGCGCGCGGGAGACCCACTCCTGGAGGTCGGCCGTGACGATGTAGCCGTCGGCCTGGGGCTTGATCTCGACGCGCTCGGCGCGGACGGTCCGGGACTCGGCCTCGGATCCGATGTGGTACCACGCCGAGACGGACCGCTGGGCGGCGGCGGCGGGCACGAGAAGGCCGAGGGCGGTGAGCAAGAGGGCGAGTCGCATCGCTTCGGGTCGGGTTCGTTTCGGGTCGGTCCGTGTCTCCTCCGCAGACGGCGGCCGGCACGGGTCACGCTCCGCGCCGGCCGCTCCCCCTGCCGCGCCGATCCGCCGGCCCGGCGCCGACGCGGGCGTCCGGGCCGTAG
>CAXRFJ010000003.1:0-2719 GCA_964229475.1 Rubrivirga sp. | reverse complement strand
GGTCGCGCCGGACCGCGGCCACGTCGGCGACGCGGTCGCCCGGGCCGGCGGCCCACGTCTCGGCCGCGGCCGGCGGGACGTAGCGGAACACGACCTCGCCCGGCCGCACCGGCCCCTCGAACACGCCGGTCTCCTCGATCTCCAGCCCCGCGAGCTCGGGCGCCGGGGCGATCCCCTCGGGCGCCCCGGCCGGCGTCATCACCGTGTAGCCGTGGCTGATCGTCCGCGCGAGGAGGACGGGGCAGTCCGGCCGGAGGCGGTAGACCACGTGGGCGTCGACGACCGTCCCCACGTCGCCCGGCCCGAAGACGGCCGCGACGCCGTCGACCACGGTCGAGCAGCCCGAGAGGGCGAGGGACACGAGGCACGCGGCGAGGGGCGCGAGCCGGCCCCGCCGCCCTGGTCCCGTGCCCCGCCTAGACATGCCGCTCGGCGTGATACGAGCTCCGCACGAGCGGGCCGCTCTCGACGTGCTCGATCCCGAGCGCCTCGCCCTGCTCCTTGTACCACGCGAACACGTCGGGGTGGACGAACTCCTCGACCGGGAGGTGGTGCTTGGTGGGCTGGAGGTACTGGCCGATCGTCATGACGTCGACGCCGTGGGCGGCGAAGTCGGCCATGAGGCTGACGACCTCGTCGCGGGTCTCGCCGAGGCCGACCATGATGCCGGACTTCGTGCGGAGGCCGTACTCCGTCTTGGCGAGCTTGATGACGTCGAGCGACCGCTGGTAGTCGGCCTGGGGGCGGACGCGGCGGTACAGCCGCGGGACCGTCTCGACGTTGTGGTTGAGGACCTCGGGGCGGGCCTCGAAGACGGTCTCGAGCGCCGAGCGCTCGCCCTTCATGTCGGGGATCAGGACCTCGATGGTCTGGTCCTGCGCGTGGACGAGGCGGATCGTCTCGGCGAAGATGGGCGCCCCGCCGTCCGTCCGGTCGTCGCGGTTGATCGACGTCACGACGACGTGCTTGAGCCCCATGAGCTTGGCCGCCTCGGCGACGCGGCGGGGCTCGTCGTAGTCGAGCTCCTTCTGCTCGGGCCGGCCCGTGAGCACGGCGCAGAACGAGCACCCGCGCGTGCAGACGTTCCCGAGGATCATGAACGTGGCCGTGCCGGCGCTCCAGCACTCGCCCATGTTCGGGCAGCGGGCCGAGGAGCAGACCGTGTGGAGGTTGTAGTCCTCGATCGTCTGCTGGATGCCGCGGAACGTCTCGCCGTAGGGGAGCTTGGCGCGGAGCCACTTGGGCCGGCCGCCGGGCCGGTTGGCGACCTGCGGCTTCTGGACGACCGGGAGCTCGAGGGCGAAGCCGTCGCCCTCGGCGTCGACCGCCAGCTCGGTGCCGGCGCGGGCGGTCTTGAGGGCGACCTCGCCGGGGCGGCGGGGGGCGGTGCGGGGCGTGTCCATCGGGGGGAGGGCGTCGTTCGGGGAGAGGACGCGGGCGGCGTGCGAATCCGTACGTCGAAGGTACGCGCGCGGTCTCCGCGGCCGTGTGAGGCCCGCGTGCACGCCGCCCGGCCCGTTCCGCCGCGGCCGCGAGGTGGGGGGCCGGCGGGGGAGGGGCCGCCGCTATCTTCGCGGAGCGTAGGACGTGGCGCGTGGGCACCCGCCCGGTCCGCCTTCCCCTGCGCCCCACGACCACCGACCCACGCCCATGCAGATCACCGCCCCCGACGCGCGGAAAGCGCTTCCGGACACGCTCGCCGTCCGCGACATCCTCGGCCGCCACCTCCTGACCGACGGGTTCCCCATCGTCCTCGACATGGAGGGGAGCCGCGGGGCCCGCCTCCGCGACCAGGTCACGGGCCGCGACTACATCGACTTCTTCACGTTCTACGCCTCGAACCCGCTGGGGATGAACCACCCCGGGCTGGCCGGCGAGTCGGACGCCGCGGCCGGCTTCCGCGAGCGGCTCATGGACGCGGCGCTCAACAAGGTGGCCAACTCGGACGTCTACACGCCGCACTTCGCGCGCTTCGTCGAGACGTTCGGCCGCGTCGGGATCCCGACGGAGCTGCCCCACGCCTTCTTCGTGTCGGGCGGCGCGCTCGCCGTCGAGAACGCGCTGAAGGTGGCGTTCGACTGGAAGGTGCGGAAGAACAAGCTCAAGGGCTACTCCGGCGACCGCGGCGACAAGGTGCTCCACTTCAAGGAGGCCTTCCACGGGCGGAGCGGCTACACGATGTCGCTCACGAACACCGACCCGAACAAGGTCGCGGGCTACCCGAAGTTCGACTGGCCCCGCATCTCGAACCCCAAGATCCGCGGCGGCGACGTCGAGGAGCGCGTAGGCCTCCTGCGTCATGTCGCCTAATCGGAAGCGGCGTGCGCCGGTCAGGATCCGGTCGCTGACGCGACCGGTCTCGCGGGTGATGGCACGCGCATCGCCGAACAGACGGATCGTTGACTCGAGCCGGTGCGCATCGCGGCCGTAGTTGGCCATCTGGTCGCGGGAGTAGCCGATCGGGCCGTCGAAGCCCGCGAAGTCCTCGATCCCGCTCCACGTCTGGGTCGGGATGAGCAGATCGGCGCGAGAGTCACCCGGCCACGCGAGCACTTCGGCGGGCGTGGCGTCGACGGTCTGTCGGGCGTTCGCGGCGCTGGCGCAGACGAGGCCGAGGACCGAGGCGGCTGCGAGGATGGCGACAGGCTGCTTGGGCATTCGTGGTCCTTTCGGTGGGCTTCGTGCTGAGAAGTCTACGCAAAACTGGCTTCGGTCCTAC
>CAXRFJ010000002.1:0-2902 GCA_964229475.1 Rubrivirga sp. | reverse complement strand
AGGCCGTCGCCGACGCCGTCGCCCGCGGCGACACGACGCCGCTCGTCGACGGGCCGACGGCCGAGGCGCTCCGCGACGCCGCCGAGGCGGGCCGGGTGGGCGTCTCGGAGCCGCGCGCCCACCGGGCCCGCGACGGCGGGCTGGCCGCCCACGTCCTCCAGCGGCTCCCACTGTTCGACCGGGCGACGGTGCCCGAGGTGCTCGACGTCCGCGCCGACCTCGACGCGCCGCTCGCCCGCTTCCGCGGGGCCGTCGACGAGTTCGCCGCCGAGGTCGCCGCGGCCGCCTGGGACCCCGACTTCGCCGTCGAGGCCGACCGCGTCTACCGGCAGCGCGTGGCACCGGCCGTGGCCGAGGTCGAGGACGCCGTCGCGTCGGTCGGGTACCTCCGCGAGCGCGCCACGCGCTACGCCGAGCGGCCCCAGCAGTTCGTCCCGCTCGCGGTGCCGGCCCTCACCGTCGCCCTCGCCTCGCCCGACGCGCTCGCCCAGGCCGTCGCCGCGTCGTTCGCGGGCCTCTCGGTCGTGGCGAACGCCGCGCAGGCCGGCTGGGCCGTGGCCGACGGCCGCCGCTCCGTTCGCGCCAGCCGTCTCTTTTTCGTCTACGCCGCCGGCCGTCGGTTCCGGGGCGACCGCGGGTGGCGAGGCCGCGCGCCTCGGTGACGCCGCCGAGGCGGGGCTAGTCGCAGCCGAACGCGCCGTCGGCGGGCGGCGAGAGCTGGAGGCGGACGCGGTCGCCCCCGCTCGTGCACGTGCCACGGAGCACGCCGTTCGCGTCGGCTTGGAGGTCGCACGCGAGCGCGCGCGGGAGGAACGTGCCGGGCAGGCGGAGGCGGCTCGTCGTGAACCGGAGCCGCCCGCGCTCCCACGTCGCGGGCGCGCTCTCGGGGACCTCCGCGGTCCGGCCGGCCACGTCGATCGACATCGTGAAGCCCGTCGCGCACCGCTGGATGTCGGTCTCGACGGCGTGCGCGTCGCCGTCGGCGTCGGTCAGCGTGCCGGTCCAGACGCCGGACGGGAGCATCTGCGCCGACGCGGCCGGCGCGAGCACGAGCAGGAGGAGCAGGAGGAGCGGGAGGAACCGCGAGGTCGACGGAGTCAGCATGGGGCGAAGCTAGAGGGCGACGAGCCGGGCCGCGAGCCCGTCCGGGACGACGACGGGCTCGGGGCGGACGCGGCCGATCTCGAACGCCTCGGCCACGTCCTGTGGTGTCCGCGGCCGCGCCTCGCCCTGCCCGAGCGCCGCCGCCAGCCAGCCGACGAGCGCGCCTGCCTCGACGCCGGCCTCCCGCAGCGCGCGGACCGTGAGCGCGCCGTCGCGCTTCGACAGCTTCTCGCCGTCGGCGTTGACGAGGAGCGGGACGTGCGCGTAGGACGGGGGGGCGCCGCCGAGCGCCCGGATCAGCAGGGTCTGCCGGGCCGTCGAGTCCAACAGGTCCATCCCGCGGACGACCTCCGTGACGCCCATCGCGAGGTCGTCCACTACGACCGCCAGCTGGTAGCCGTAGACGCCGTCGCGGCGCTTCAGCACGAAGTCGCCGACCGACTGGCGCACGTCCTCGACCACGCGCCCGACGACGCGGTCCTCGAACGCGACCGTGCCCGCCTCGACGCGGAAGCGGAGGGCCGCGTCGGCGCAGGCGGCCTCGTCGTCGAACCAGTCCGGCGCCAGGGCTTCGGGACGGAGCGCGACGGGGTAGGGGGGGAGGCCGTCGTGCCCGTGGGGCGCGCTCGCGAGCTCCTGGAGGTCTTTCCGCGAGACGCGGCACGGAAAGAGGTGGCCGCCCTCGGCGAGCCGTCGGAGCGCCGCCTCGTAGGTCGCGCCCCGCTCCGACTGGCGGTACGGCCCGTGCGGCCCGCCGACGCCCGGCCCCTCGTCCCAGTCGAGCCCGAGCCACCGCGCGTCCTCGACCTGGCGTTCGACCGACCCCGGCACCGCGCGCGGGCCGTCGAGGTCCTCGACGCGGTAGACGACCCGGCCGCCCCGCGCCCGCGCGCTGGCCCACGCCGCGAGGGCCGCGAGCGCGCTCCCCACGTGGAGGTCGCCCGTCGGGCTCGGGGCGAAGCGGCCGACGACACTCATGCCGCCCCGAGGTCGCGGAGCACCCGCTCGTTGAGCCGGTGCTCGCCCGCGAACGAGACGGTCTCCACGGGCACGCCGGCCGCCGTCAGCCGGGCCTCCTGCTCCAGCACGCGGCCCGGCGTGGCGAACCCGTCGCGGTCGCCGGCCACGAGCGTCACGCCCGCCTCGGCGAGCCAGCCGGCGTGGTCGCCGAGGTCGAGGTCGTGCGGCATCGCCCCGCCCCAGAGGATCAGTCGGCTCGCCCGCACGGGGCGCCGCGCCGCGAGCGGGCTGAGGGCCAGCCAGCGGACCACGCTCGCCGCGCCCTGGCTGAACCCGAACGCCGTGAGCGGGACCGCGTGCGGGTCGGCGTCGGCGCGGGCGCAGGCGGCGACGAACACGTCGTCGAGGTAGCGGACCGTGTCGGCGATGTCGGCCTCGCGCTCCTCCCGCGTCATCCAGCTCGCGCCCACGCGCCGGTCACGGGCGCCGATGTCGCCGACGTAGAACCGGCTCAGCGCCTCGGGCACGACCACGAGCCGGCCCGGCCGCTCGACGGCGCGGAAGTGCCGCGCGAAGTACGGCGCCAGCTGGCCGTAGCCGTGGCACGCCACCCACACCTCGCGCGCGGGGCCGTCCTCCGGCCCGAGCACGGCGTACCGGGCGGTCTTGACGGCGGCGATCTGGCGGACGGTCACGGGTGCAGGGTGCAGGGTGCAGGGTGCAGGATTCAACGCAGCCCCGCCCAAAGTTCCGCCGCGCCCCGCTGGCGCCGGCCCCCGCCGCCCCACACCTTCCACTGCCCACTGCCCACTGCCCACTGCCCACTGCCCACTGCCCA
>CAXRFJ010000001.1:0-5774 GCA_964229475.1 Rubrivirga sp. | reverse complement strand
CGGCTGTACCTGGCAGGGGAGGAGGGGCTGGCCGGCGTCCCCGCCGGCGTCGATACGTTCCGCCAGCGGGGCGACGGGCTCGGCGAGCGGATGCTCCGCGCCTTCGTCGAGACGTTCGCCGCCGGCCACGACCGCGCGATCGTCGTCGGGACCGACCACCCGCCGCTGCCGCTCGACTTTTTCGGGATCGCCTTCGAGTGCCTCGACGACCCGCTCACGGCCGTCCTCGGGCCCAGCGACGACGGCGGCTACTACCTCCTCGGGCTCAATGACCTCGTCCCGGACCTGTTCGACATGGACTACAGCCACCCCGACGTGTTCGAGGACACGCTCGAGCGGGTCATGGAGGCCGACCTGACACCGGTGGTCCTGCCCGCCCACTACGACGTGGACGACGGGCCGGCGCTCGCGCGGCTCGTGGCCGAGTGGCGCGATGGGGCGGACGTCGGCGCGCGCACCGCCGGGGTGCTCCGAACCCTCACGGAGCGGGGGCGTCTGTCGGGATAGCTTCCCGTCCTCCCGAAAGCGCTTCCAGCCCATGACCGAGACCTCCCCCAACGGCGCCGCGGGCGCGACGCTCGCGACCGGCGGCGGCGCGTTCAAGACGCTCGAGCAGTTCATCATCGAGCGCGAGAAGGACGCGCCGGGCTCGAAGGGCCAGTTCTCGCGGCTCCTCCGCGACATCGCCGTGGCCGCGAAGATCGTCGACCGCGACGTCCGGAAGGCCGGGCTCGTCGACCTCTTCGGCGCCACGGGCGCGATCAACGTGCAGGACGAGGAGCAGAAAAAGCTCGACGTCCTCGCCCACGAGGAGTTCGTCCGCGCGCTGCGGCGCGGCGGCGAGGTCTGCCTCATCGGGTCCGAGGAGCACGCCGAGGCCATCCCGCTCCTCTTCGACGACTGCCAGGGCAAGTACGTCGTCCTGTTCGACCCGCTCGACGGGTCCTCGAACATCGACGTCAACGTGTCGATCGGGACGATCTTCTCGATCTACCGCGTGCCGGACGACCACGTCGGGCGGGTCACGATGGAGAGCGCGCTCCAGTGCGGCCGGAAGCAGGTCGCGGCCGGCTACGTCGTCTACGGCTCGTCGACGATCCTCGTCTACACGACCGGGAACGGCGTCAACGGGTTCACGCTCGACCCGTCGATCGGCGAGTTCCTCCTCTCGCACCCCAACATCCGGACGCCGGACCGCGGCCGGATCTACTCGATCAACGAGGGCAACTACAACTCCTGGGACGACGGCCTCAAGCGCTACATCAAGTGGATGCAGAAGGAGGACCCGTCCGACCCCGACCGGCCCTATACGACGCGCTACATCGGCTCGTTCGTGGCCGACTTCCACCGCAACCTGATGAAGGGCGGGGTCTACATCTACCCGTCGAACACGCGGGACCCCAACGGGAAGCTCCGGCTGATGTACGAGGCCAACCCGATGGCGATGATCGTCGAGCAGGCCGGCGGCCGGGCCGAGACCGGGTCCGGCCCGATCCTCGACGTCGAGCCCCAGGCGCTCCACGACCGGACGCCCGTCTACATCGGGAGCCCCTCGATGGTGGAGGACGCCATCGCGTTCCTCTCCGGCGAGCGGACCGACTAGACACGGCACCGCCCGCCTCGGCACGCGGACCGAGGCGGGCGGGGAGCGCCGACGGACGGGGCTCAGAAGCCGAGCGCGACGCCGCCCATCACCGTCAGCGCCGAGCCGTCACCGATGGTGTAGCGGGCCTGGGCGAAGGGCTGGCCGAACCCGGTCGGGTTGAAGAGGACCCCGCCTAGGACGTTCAGGCCGAGGTCGGTCTCGCTGCCGCCGGGGTAGTCGGCGTAGCCCACGGCGAGGCCGGCCCCGAGGTAGGGCGCGACGCTGGCCGCGTTGAGCTGGACGACCGCGTTGAGGTCCGCTTGCAAGATCGTGACGCCTTCAGTCCCTTCGAACTGGTACTCGACCGCGGGCTGGGCCGTGAGCGAGATCGGGACGTCCAGAGGAAAGGCGAAGCGCGCGCCGACGCCGATGAGGGCATTCTTCGATTCGGTGTTGTACCCGAGGTACGGCATGAACGCGCCCTGGGCCTGGGAGGGGGCGAGCGCGGCAGTGAGGCCGAGGAAGGCGAGGGCGTAGACGAACGTGCGCATGAGGGGAGGGGGGAGGTGGAGGCGGTCGAGAGTACGGGAAACGGAGGGAACTCCGTCCCCGTCGCGGGGAAGGCCAAAGCGCTTCCGGCGGGCCTCCAACGACCGGCGCCCCGGTCCGTTCGGGCCGGGGCGCCAGGAAATCGAATCCCGTCCGAGGGTTAGGCCTCCACGAGCTCGGCCTCCTCGGGCTGGCGCTCGGCGTCGGCGCGGCGGCCGACCGGGATCCGGCGCGGCTGCTTCGCCTCGCTCTTGCCGATGCGGACGGCGAGGACGCCGTCGTCGTAGGTCGCCTCGATGGCGTCGGGGTCCACGTCGGTGCCGAGGGCGACCGAGCGGAAGAAGCGGCCGTGGGCGCGCTCGACGCGGTGGACGCGGGCCTCGGTGCGCTCGGCCTCGTGGCGCCGCTCGCCGCTGATCTTGAGCGTCCCGTCGTCGAACGTGACGTCGAGCGAGTCGCGGTCGATGCCCGGGAGGTCGAGCAGGAGCCGGTACGCGTCGTCGGTCTCGACGACGTCGGCGCGGGGGCTCCAGACGGTCCGCTGGTCGGCCTCGCGGCCGCCGGTGAACACGTCGTCGAAGAGGCGGTCCATCTCCCGGCGCAGGACGGCGAAGTCGCGACCGGGACGGATCGGGAGAGTCGTCATGGGAGTGGGGGAGAGTGGGACAAAGGGACACCCGCTCGGGTGCGGGAATCGGCATTGCAGACCCCGTGCCAACTCCGTTATTGGAAAAAGTGTCAGCCGCCCGCTTGTCACCGTGACAGCCGGACCCCCGCCGTGGCCCCCCGGGTACCGGCCTCATCCCCCCCCGACCGACCGTGCCGCCCGACCTCCCGCCCGTCCCCGCCGCCGACCCGCCGTTCGCGCGGCCGCGGCCGCTCGACCTCACGTTCGAGGGCTTCCCCGCCGAGGGCTACGACGCCCTCGCGGCGCTCCGGAAAGAGCCCCACATCGGCACGTACCGCGAGCTCAAGGACGTGCTCGACCGAGCCGTCACCGCCCCGTTCAAGCGCTACCGCGACGACCTCGCCGTCAACTGGGTGATCCCGAACGGCCTCCCGTTCGAGACCGAGCGGAACGTGTTCTCGCGGATCCTCAAGAACGACTTCGGCCGGGGCGGCTCGCACAGCCACCTCTGGATGAGCTTCTACCGGCACGGCCGGAAGCGGCTCTCCGACGTCCAACTCAGTCACGCCGTCCACCCCGACGCCTTCCGGTGGGGGATCTACGTCGGCGACTACGCCACGGGGATTTTCCCCGCCGCCCGCGCGCGGCTCGTCGAGGACGAGGCCCGGTCGCTCCCGCTCCTGAACGGCCTCATCGAGCGCGGCTACCGCCTCGCGTTCGCGCCCCACGTGACGAAGCCCGAGGGGCACCCCGAGTTTTTCGACCCTCTCGACGCGATCCCCGACGACCTCGCCCGCGCCAAGGGCATCTGGCTGATGCGCCGGATCTCGCGCGAGGAGGCCGAGGCGCTCGGCCCGGGCCTCGTCGGCGCGGCCATCGACGCGCAGGAGGAGCTGTGGCCGCTGTACCGGTTCCTGGTGGAGGCCCCGGCGCTCGCCGAGGAGACGGCGCTCCGCGCGAGCGCGGGGTAGGGGAGGGGCGCCGACACCGCCGGCCTCGGCGCCGACGTGGGGCGGGCCGCTCCGGATCCGCGATCTTGCCTCTCGCCTCTCGCCTCTCGCCTCTCGCCTCTCGCCTCATGCTCCAATCGTCCCGCTCCGGCCCCGTCCTCACGCTCACGCTCGACCGGCCGGAGGTCCGCAACGCGCTCTCGGCCGAGCTGGTGGGCCGGCTGACCGACGCGCTCGCCGAGGCGGGCCGGGACGGCGGGGTCCGGGTCGTCGTGCTGACCGGGACGGGCCGCGCGTTCTCGGCCGGCGCCGACCTCGCCGCGCTCCAGGCGCTCAGCACCGCCAGCGCCGAGGCCAACCTCGCCGACTCGGAGGCGTTGGCGCGGCTGTTCGAGGCCATCTACACGCTCCCGAAGCCGGTCGTCGCCAAGGTCCAGGGCCACGCGATCGCGGGCGGGTGCGGGCTGGCGGCCGTCTGCGACCTCTCGATCGCGGCCGACGGCGTCAAGCTCGGGTTCACGGAGACGCGGATCGGGTTCGTCCCCGCGATCGTGTCGGTCTTCCTCGTTCGCAAGCTGGGCGAGGCGGACGCCCGGAACCTGTTGCTGCGCGGGCACTTGATCGACGCCGATGAGGCCGAGCGGATCGGGCTGGTCACCCGCGCCGTCGCCCCGGACGACCTCGACGACGCGGTCGACGCCCTCTGCCTCGAGCTGGCGACGGAGACGAGTGCGAGCGCCATCGCCCTCACCAAGCGCCTGCTCGCGGACCTCCCGTCGATGGGGCTCGCGGAGGGGCTCAGCTACGCCGCCCGCCTCAACGCGCTCGCCCGCGCCACCGACGACTGCCGGGCCGGCGTCGCCGCGTTCCTCGACAAGGAGGACCCGCCGGGGAAGAGGGCCACGGATGCCTCGGCCCCGCGCCTCGGCGCCGCGGCGGGGACGCCCGTGCCGCCCTGCTCTCCGCCGCACCGCTTCGCCTCCGCGCCGCCCATCCCGCCCTAGCTTCCCGGCGCACCACGCTCCCCCCGATGGCAACGTACAAGGAGGCCGGCGTCGACATCGACGCGGGCGAAGAGGCGGTCCGACGCATCAAGGGCCACGTCCGCGGCACGTTCACGCCCGGCGTGCTGACCGACATCGGCGCGTTCGGCGGGTTCTTCGCGCTCGACCCGAGCCAGTACCGCGACCCCGTCCTCGTCTCGTCGATGGACGGCGTGGGGACGAAGCTGAAGGTGGCCCAGCGGGTCGACCGGCACGACACGGTCGGCGAGGACCTCGTGAACCACTGCGTCAACGACATCGCCGTCTGCGGCGCGCGGCCCCTGTTCTTCCTCGACTACTTCGCCGCCGGCCAGCTCCGGCCGGACGTCGTGGAGGCCGTCGTGAAGGGGTTCGCGAAGGCGTGCACCGAGAACGGCTGCGCGCTCATCGGCGGCGAGACGGCCGAGATGCCGGACCTCTACGCCCGCGGCGAGTACGACCTCGCCGGGACGATCGTCGGCGTCGTCGAGCGCGACGCGATCGTCGACGGCTCCCGGATCGAAGAGGGCGACCTCCTGCTCGGCCTCCCGTCGACCGGCCTCCACACGAACGGCTACACGCTGGCCCGGAAGGTCCTGTTCGAGCGGTTCGTGGCCGGCGACACGCCCGACGCCCTGAAGGGCGAGACGGTCGGCGACGCGCTGCTCCGGGTCCACAAGAGCTACCTCGACGCGATCCAGGCGCTCATCGCCGAGGACCTCGCCCACGGGTTCGCGCACGTGACCGGCGGCGGCCTCGTCGGCAACACGTCGCGGATCCTCCCCGACGGGCTCGGGCTCGACGTGGCGTGGGACGCCTGGACCCGCCCGCCGCTGTTCCGCCTCATCCAGGAGGTCGGCGAGGTGCCGGAGGACGACATGCGGCGGACGTTCAACCTCGGCGTCGGGCTCGTCGTCGCCGTCCCGGAGGCCTCGCGGGAGCGGGCGCTGACGGTGCTCGGCGCGCTCGGGGAGCCGGCGTTCGAGATCGGCCGCGTGGTGCGGGCATAGGGGAGACCGCGTCCCCTCGGACCCTCGCCC